>JANQKO010000527.1 GCA_028281075.1 Alphaproteobacteria bacterium
GTTCCCCGCCGGCCCGGCCATCGCCGCGCTGGTGGTATCCGTCGTGCTGGCCTACACGGTCCGCTATCTCGGCGTCGAGCGGCGCCAGCTTCTGGTCACCAGGGCCTTCGACCACTACCTGGCGCCGGCGCTGGTGGCGCGGCTGGCGGAGAACCCCGACGCCCTGCGGCTGGGCGGCGATACCCGGCCGGTCACGGTCATGTTCGCCGACCTCTCGGGCTTCACGGCCCTGTCGACGAAAGTGTCGGCCGACGAGCTGATGCGGATCACCAACCGCTATCTGGCGCTGATCGCGGATTCCATCGACGAGACCGGCGGCTATGTCGACAAGTTCATCGGCGACGCCGTCATGGGCATCTGGGGCGCGCCGGCCGACGACCCGGACCATGCCGCGAACGCCGTCGGCGCGGCCCTGCGCATCACCGACCTGATCCGCCAGGCGCGGGTCGAGACCACGGGCAGCGGGCACAGCTTTGGCGTCAAGATCGGCGTGCATACCGGCGACGCGATCGTCGGCAATGTCGGATCGCAAAAGCGCTTCAACTATACCGCGGTGGGCGAAACAGTGAACGTGGCCTCGCGCCTCGAAGGGCTGCCGGGGGTCTATGGCTGCGAGATCGTCATCAGCGACACCACGGCGGACGCCGTTGCCAAATGGTTCCTGATGCGCGAGCTGGACCGCGTGGCGGTCAAGGGCCGCGCCCGGCCCGTCGGCATCCACGAGGTCATCGCGCCACCGATGAAAGCGAGCGAGGCCCAGCACCGCCTGGTCGAGGACTATGCCAAGGCCCTGACGCTCTACCGGTCACGCCGGTTCGACGCTGCCGCCGCCGCCTTCGACGATCTGGCCGACGACGGGCCCGCCGCCGTCATGGCGAAACGCTGCCGCGAATATCTCGACCAGCCGCCGCCCGAGGATTGGGACGGCGTGCTGGTGCTGACCAGCAAGTAGCGCGTTTTCCGCCCGCCCGGACGGCACCGGACACGGCGACGATATCCGCGAATCGGAACGCGACAACATCGGAGATCACCGCCGCATCTTTGTCATGCCAGCACGGGAAGCCGTCAAGAAATCGGCGCAGGCTTACCCACTTTCGTCATGCCGGCGAAAGAATCTGTGAAGAAATCGCACGGATGCCCCCCAGGTTGTCATCCTGGCGAAGGCCAGGATCCATGTTTGTTGTTTTGAACAGGTCGCGATGCCGCTGGATACCGGCTTACGCCGGTATGACCACGGTTGGGTCGTCGTCTCGGACACCAAAATCCTGAAGACCGGAATCATTCATTTCTTCTGATTCCGCCAGACACCATTCCGTTACAACTCGGCCGTCGCCGTCATCGCGGCGGCGCCGTCGCAACGCTCGGCCGTCAGTTCGACAGCGTCGTCCGATGGCCGGCCGATCACCCGGAACGGGACGCCGGCGAACAGCGGCGCATTGGCCCGGAACTGGAACCCGCGCAGCGGGCGGCCGGCATGGCGGCGCACCAGGTCGGCCAGCAGGGTCGCGATCAGCGGCCCGTGCACGACCAGACCCGGATAGCCCTCTTCGCCGGTGGCGTAGGGATAATCGTAGTGGATGCGGTGGCCGTTGAAGGTCAGCGCCGAATAGCGGAACAGCAGCACGGGATCGGGCGACACCGTCTCGACCCAGGCGCCGGCCGGCAGGGCCGGCAGCTCGGACGACGGCACCGGCGCCGGTGTCGGACCGCCGGCCGCGCGGTAGACGATGTTGCGGGTCTCCTCGATGCAGAGCCGGTCGGCGTCGAAGATCCGGTTGCGGACGGTCACGAAGACCAGCCGGCCGCTGCGGCCGGACTTCTCGGCGACGTCGAGGATCTCGCTCTCCCGCCGCGCCTCGACGCCGACCCTGAGCGGCGTCTCGAACGTCATCCGGGCGCCGGCGAACATCCGCCGCGGCAGGTCGACCGGCGGCAGGAACCCGCCCCGGACCGGATGGCCGTCGACATCGATCGCCGATTGCGGCACCGGCGCCAGGAAGTACAGCCAATGCCATAACGGCGGCAGCGCCTCGCCTTCGGCGAGAGAGGTCTCGGTATCGTTCAGGGTCGCCAGCAGGCCGCGGGCCGGCGCCAGGGCGATCCGCTCCACCGTCGTTTCCCGGCGGCCGATCCAGTCCGCATAGGCGCCGGCGGCCGGCGATTGGGTTTCGGACATGCTTGCGTCTACTCCTTCGACGTCGGACCGGCGACCAGTCCCCGGTCGTGCAGGCGGCCGATCTGCGCATCGCTCAGGTCCAGCAGATCGTACAGGACCTCGTCCGTATGCTGGCCCAGAAGCGGCGCCGGCCGGGCCGGATGGCGGCCGGCGGCCTCGAACTCCAGCGGCGAGCCCGGCATCAGGTGCCGGCCGATGCCGGGCTGCTCGACCTCGGCGAACATCGGATTGGCCGACGAGCAGCGATGGTCCTCCTCCAGCATCTGCCGCACGGTCTGGTACGGTCCCCAGCTTACGCGCGCCAGGTTCAGGGCATCGGCCACCTCGGCCATGCTGCGCGCCGCGCACCAGGGCGCCAGCAGTCCGGCGATCGCCTCGCGAGCCCGATAGCGGTCGCCCTGCTGGTTCAGGTCGACACCCCCGGTTTCCTCGATTCGCCTGACGGCGTCGGCGATCCCGGTCGCCTTGACCAGCGCCTGCCACTGCCGCGGACTGATCGCCGCGATCATCACCCGACGCCCGTCGCGGGTCTCGAAGTCGCGGCCGAAGGCGCCGTAGAGGTCATTGCTGGTGCTGCCGCGTTCGGTGCCGTTGATCTGGTATTCGGAGATGAAGCCGAGATTGCCCATGGTGGCGAAGGCGACGTCCGACAGCGCCAGCTTGATGAGCTGTCCCTCGCCGCTCAGCCGCCGGTGCCGCTCCGCCGTCAGCAGGCCGTTGACGGCGGTGAGGCCGGTCAGCAGGTCCCAGGCCGGCAGCACGTGGTTCACGGGCCCCGGATGCTCGGACGGACCGGTCATGAACGGCAGGCCGGTGGCGCAGTTGACGGTATAGTCGACCTCGGACGTACCGTCCGAGTTGCCCGTGATGTTGAGCATGATCAGGTCCGGACGCTGTGTCCGCAACGCCTGATAGTCGAGCCAGCCCGCGGCCGGAAAGTTGGTCAGGAACAGGCCGGCATTGTCGCCCGCCGCGGTGATCAGCATGACCACCAGCTCGCGGCCCTCCTCGC
>JANQKO010000538.1 GCA_028281075.1 Alphaproteobacteria bacterium
GTGACGTCCCGGATGTCCTGACCGTCGATGGTGATCCGGCCCCCGGTCGCGTCATGGAAGCGCGGCAGCAGGTTCAGCAGCGTCGACTTGCCGGCGCCCGAGGGACCGACCAGCGCCACGGTCGTGCCGGCCGGCGCCGTCAGGTCGACGTCGGCGACCGCCGGTGGGCCGCCGGCATAGCGGAAGCCGACCCGCTCGAACACCACCTCGCCGCCGTCGACCGACAGCGGCCGGGCGTCGGGCGCGTCGACGATCGCGGGCTCGCGGTCCAGCACCTGGAAGATCCGCTGCGCCGCGGCCAGGCCTTCCTGCAGCGCCGCGTTCAGGCTCGCCAGGCTTTTCACCGGCTGGTAGGCCAGCAGCAGCGCGGCCAGGAACGAGGTGAAGGCGCCCAGCGTCATCGACCCGGCATGGGCCTGCCAGCCGCCATAGAGGATGGCGACGGCGACGGCGACGCCGCCCAGCGCCTCGGTGAACGGCGCCGCGGCCGAACGCGTGCGGATGCCCTTCAGGATATGCTTCAGCCGGCGCTCGACCGCCGCGCCGGCGCGCGCCGTCTCGTGCGCCTCCATGCCGTAGGCCTTGACCAGGCGGACGCCGTCCAGCGTCTCCGCCAGGTGCTGGGTCAGCCGGCCGGTCTCGACCTGGGTCGCCGCCGACACCTTGCGCATCCGCTTGCCCAGCCGGCGGATGGCGATACCGGCCAGCGGGAACACGAAAACGGTCAGAAACGCCAGCTTCCAGTCCTGGATGAACATCACCACGGCCAGCGCCACCACCGTCAGCAGGTCCTTGACCATGCCGGTGATCGCCCGGCTGACCGCGTCGCGCAGCAGGTTGGCGTCGTAGAGGAAGCTGGAGATCAGCTTGCCGGTATGGATATCGTGCAGATAGGCCAGATCGGCCCGAATCAGCCGGGCATACATCTGCACCTGGGTCTCGGCGATGATGCGCTGGCCCACGTTCGCCATCAGCACGCTCTGGCCATAGGTCGCCAATCCCTTGGCTACGGCCACCGCCAGCACGGCCGCCGGCACCAGGTACAGCATCAGCGTCGACTGCTTGATGAAGACCTCGTCGATGGCCGGCTGCAGCAGCCAGGCGTTGGCGCCGGTCAGGCCGGCGACCAGCGCCATGCAGACGACGGCCAGGCCAATGCGGCCGGCGTGGGGCCGGACTTTTTCACGCAACAGCCGGGTCAGCAGCGCGCCGGTCGAATCCGCTTTATCTTGAGCCATATTCCGAGGGCAGGGCGGTGCAATGTCGCAGTTCGTGCCACGAAAAGTCGCTGCATAACATACCATGCGTGGTGAATCGGCGACAAATGCGTGGCGCGCCGCGACGGCTTGCCGCGCCGCCATGGGCCGGGGATAATCGGGCCGCACTTCCAGGGACGAGCTCATGAACGCCAAGCCGGAGATCCATGCCAGCGCCTGCCCGCACGACTGCCCGTCGACCTGCGCGCTGGAGGTCGAGAAACTGGACGAAACCACCATCGGGCGGGTGCGCGGCGCGGCAGAGAACCTCTATACCGCCGGCGTGATCTGCGCCAAGGTCGCCCGCTATGCCGAGCGTATCCACCATCCCGACCGGCTGAAGCACCCCCTGCGCCGGGTCGGCCCGAAGGGCGACGGCCGGTTCGAGCGGATTTCCTGGGACGACGCGCTGGACGAGGTCGCCGAAGGCCTGCTCCGGGCCGAGCGGGCGCACGGCCCGGAGGCGGTCTGGCCCTACTATTACGCCGGCACCATGGGCCTGGTGATGCGGGACGGCATCCACCGGCTGCGGCACGCGAAGAACTATTCCGGCCAGTATTCGACCGTCTGCACGACGCTGGCCTTCACCGGCTTCATCGCCGGCACCGGCAAGCTCGCCGGCGCCGATCCGCGCGAAATGGCGAAATCGGACGTCGTCGTGATCTGGGGCACCAATCCGGTGAACACCCAGGTCAACGTGATGACGCACGCCGTCAAGGCGCGCAAGGAACGCGGGGCCAAGATCGTCGCCGTCGACACCTATCGCAACGGCACGGCGCAGCAGGCCGACATGCATCTCTGCGTGCGGCCGGGCACCGACGGGGCGCTCGCCTGCGCCGTGATGCACGTGCTGTTCCGGGACGGCCATGCCGACCGCGCCTATCTCGAACGCTATACCGACGCGCCGGCCGAGCTGGAGGCGCACCTGCAATCGCGTACGCCGGCCTGGGCGTCGGACATCACCGGGCTCCCCGTCGACGAGATCGAGGCCTTCGCCCGGCTGATCGGCGAGAACAAGCGCACCTTCCTGCGTCTGGGCTATGGCTTCTCGCGCAGCCGCAACGGGGCGGTCAACATGCACGCGGCGCTGTCGATCGCCGCGGTGACCGGGGCCTGGCAGTACGAGGGTGGCGGCGCATTCCACAACAACGGCGCGATCTTTCACTGGGACAAGACGCTGATCGAGGGGCTGGACGTGCGCGACCCGTCGGTCCGCGTGCTCGACCAGGCCCGCATCGGGCCGGTCCTGACCGGCGATGCCGAGGCGCTGCGCGGCGGGCCGCCGGTGACGGCGCTGCTGATCCAGAACACCAACCCGATGATGATCGCGCCCGACCTGAACAAGGTGCATGCCGGCTTCCGCCGCGACGACCTGTTCGTCTGCGTGCACGAGCAGTTCCTGACCGAGACGGCGAAGATGGCCGACATCGTGCTGCCGGCGACCATGTTCCTGGAACATGACGACATCTATCAGGGCGGCGGCCACCAGCACATCATCATGGGCGCGAAGGTGATCGAGCCGCCGGCCGAATGCCGCTCGAACCACGAGGTGATTTGCGCGCTGGCGCAGCGGCTGGGCGCCGAGCATCGCGGCTTCGGCATGAGCCCGTGGGAGATCATCGACGAGACGCTGACCGCGTCCGGCTGGCCGGACGCCGAGACCGTGAAGCGCGCGCGCTGGATCGACTGCCAGCCGGATTTCGAGACGGCGCACTACCTGCGCGGCTTCGGCCATGCCGACGGCAGGTTTCGTTTCAAGGTCGACTGGTCCGAGCCGAAGCCGCACGGCTTCGGGCCCAACGGCGCCGGCGCGGAACCGCCGGCGCTGCCGGACCACTGGACGGCGATCGAGGAAGCCACCGACGAGCTGCCGTTCCGGCTGGTGACGGCGCCGGCGCGAAACTACCTCAATTCCAGCTTCACCGAGACGCCGACCTCGATCAAGCGCGAGCGGCGGCCGACGGTGATGCTGCATCCCGACGACGCGGCGGCGCTCGGCGTCGGCGACGGCGCGCGCGTGCGTATGGGCAACCGGCGCGGCGACATCGTCATCCACACGCGGATCTTCGACGGCCTGCGGCGTGGCGTGGTGATCGTCGAGAGCATCTGGCCGAACCATGCCTTCGAGGAAGGCATCGGCATCAACGCGCTGACCGGCGCCGATCCCGCCGCCCCGGTCGGCGGCGCCGCCTACCATGACAACGCGGTCTGGATCAGGGCGGCCTAGGCCGGCGGAGGTTCCGCCTTTCGGTCATCAACGGGCTCTCGGGAAAGGATTACCGCCAAGGCGCCAAGACACCAAGGGGCAGGCAATCCGGCCACCGTGCCGGCGGCGTGATCTTGGTGCCTTGGTGCCTTGGCGGTGAAATCCTCTGCCACGAACCGGCAGGCATCGGTTTCGGCATATCACTCGTCTCCGAGACAAACCCTCAGAAAATCAGATCGAACCGCTGTTCCGTGACCTGCTTGCCCCAGGTCATGCCGGGGTTTGACTCGACCAGCCGGAAGCCGGCCTGCTCGTAGAGGTGGCGCGCGGCGGTCAGGCCCTCGAAGGTCCAGAGATAGACACCCCGCCGGCCGCTGTCGCGGGCGAAGCCGACGGCCTGGCGCAGCAGCTCGCCGCCGGTGCCGGTGCCGCGCAGGCGGTCGTCCATGATGAACCAGCGCAGATGCGCCAGGTTCTCGTCGGCGTCGTTGTCGTGGCCGATGATGGTGATCGAGCCCAGGATCTCGCCGTCGCGGACGGCGACCCGGAACAGATCGTTCCCGGCATCGAAATTCGCCAGGAACGCCGCCATGTCGGCCGCGACCCGGGTCTCGAAGGGCAGGCCGAAACCCCATTCCCGCGCGTAGTAGCGGGTCTGCATCTCGCAGACCCGGGACAGCGCGCCCGGCCGGTAGCCGGTGATCTCGACACGACCGCGCATCGGCATCAGCCCGCCACCCGACCGCGCAGCAGCTTCGCCACCAGGTCGCGGGCATCCGCGTCGGTCAGTGGCACGCGGCCGCACAACAGCCGATGCCAGATCAGCGCGGTGACGGCGTCGCTCGTCCATTCGACGTCGAAACCGGCGGCGAGCTGGCCGCGGTCGACGCCGCGCGTCAGCGGTTCCGTCAGCAGCCCCCGCCGGCCGATCACCAGGCCGCCGCGCACCGCGTCGGCGGCGGCCGGATCGTGCTCGGCATCGGCGACCAGGCCGGCCAGCACCCGGGCCGCCGGTGTCCGCCGATAGATCGCGAACAGCCCGGCGAGCAGGGCTTCGAGATCGTCGAAGACGTCGCCGGTGTCGGCCTGCAGGGCGTCCGGCGGCACCAGATGATTGTAGACCTCGACGAACAGCGCCGGCTTCGACGGCCACCAGCGATAGATCGTCTGCTTGCCGACGCCGGCGCGGGCGGCGATGCCTTCGATCGTCGCGGCGTCATAGCCGTCGGCCGCCACGGCCTCGGCCGCGGCGGCCAGGATCGTCCGGTGCTTTGCCGGCGAGCGCCGCAAGCGCGCCGGCGTGGTGGCCACGGTCGACATGGAGTCGATTATAAACGAGACGAGACGTCTCGTTTAGATCTGGCTCGGCACCATATCATGACCGCCGGTCCGGGACTCCGGCTCAGGCGGCGGGCAGCAGTTCGTGCACCAGCGCCGTCCAGTAGCTGGCGCCGATCGGCAGGATCTCGTCGTTGAAGTCGTAGGTCGGGTTGTGGACCATGCAGCCGGACGGGCCGCTGGTGCCGTTGCCGACCAGGATGTAGCTGCCCGGCTTCTCCAGCAGCATCCAGCCGAAGTCCTCCGAGCCCATGACCGGCGCAAGGTCGGTATCGACGTTGGCCTCGCCGACCACGGCGGCGGCGGCCCGCGCGGCGATCCTGGTCTCGTCGGCGGAATTGATGGTCGGCGGATATTTGCGTTCGTAGCGGAAGTCCGCCTCGATGCCGTGCGAGGCGCAGACCCCGGCGGCGATCTCGCGCATGGCGGCCTCGATCTGGTCCTGTACCTTGGTGTCGAAGGCACGCACGGTGCCGTTCAGCATGGCGGTCTCGGGGATGACGTTGCCGGTATGGCCGGCATGGAACTGGGTCACGCTGACCACCGCCGGCTGCAGCGGGTTCAGCCGCCGGCTGACGATGTTCTGGAAGGCCATGACCATCTCGGCCCCGGCGACGACCGGGTCGCGGGCCCGGTCGGGAAAGGCGCCATGGCCGCCGACGCCCTTGATCTCGCAGGTGAAGAAGTCGGCCGACGCCATTTGCGGGCCGGTGCGCACGGCGAACCGGCCGACCTCGATGCCGGGGAAGTTGTGCATGCCGTAGACGCTTTCGACGGCGAACTTCTCGAACAGGCCGTCGTCGACCATGACCTTGCCGCCGGCCTCGTTCTCCTCGGCCGGCTGGAAGATGAAATAGACCGTGCCGTCGAAATCGCGGGTCTCGGCCAGGTGCCGGGCCGCGCCCAGCAGCATCGTCGTATGGCCGTCATGGCCGCAGGCGTGCATCTTGCCGTCGTTCACCGAGCGGTGTTCGAACTCGTTCAACTCATGGATGTGCAGCGCGTCCATGTCGGCGCGCAGCCCGATGGCGCGGTTGCCGCCGCCGGCATGCAGCGCGCCGACGACGCCGGTCTTGGCCAGGCCGCGATGCACCTCCAGGCCGAAGCTTTCCAGCTTCTCGGCGACGAAATCGGCGGTGCGGTATTCCTCGAACGCGGTTTCGGGATGGCGATGCAGGTCCCGCCGCCAGGCGGTCATGTCGTCGTGGAAGCTGACGATATTCGCGTTCAGGTTCATTTGTGCCGTCCTCAAGTCGCCGATCGGGTCGGCAGCTTAGCCCCGCCCAGTTGGAAATGCGACCGCCGCGATGGGGACTCCGTTCGAGATCGGGCCGGCAAGACCAAAAAGTTGCTGACAGGCCCATATCTGAAGGGTCAAAAAGAAACCGGCCCCCGCCGCGACTGAGGATGGAGAAGGCGAAGCGGGGGCCGGCAGCCGACATTCGGGAGGGTCGGCTAAAACGGGAGCGGGTCGTATGTCGGTCCTTCAATCACTGCTACGACCCGGGCATCCCTAAAACTCGATAATCGTGCCGATGATGACACTGGTGGCGTCGTTCTCGGAGGCGGGGTCGTTGAGATTGTCACTGACGTCCCAGATGGTGACACCGCCCGTCAGCAGCACGCCCGGCCCGAGATTGTAGGTGCCGCCGACCTGGAAGCCCTCGGTCTCGTCCTCGCCCAGGCCATCGCCCTCTTCACCCTCGGAATTCACGTACTGCACGCCGACGGTCCACGGACCCCGGCCATAGGCGAGACCGACGGCCCAGTCGGTGCGATCGGTATTGCTGCCGCTGGTGCCCTGGTCGTCTTCCTTGTATTCGGCGCCGAAGACAAAGCCGGCATAGCCGACCTCGAACCCGAGGCCCCATTGGTT
>JANQKO010000555.1 GCA_028281075.1 Alphaproteobacteria bacterium
TCTCCCGCCATGGTCATAGCGGCGGCGCCCGCCTCGGCGCAGGTCGGGGGCCCCTATGCATGGGCACCCGACCGCCGGCGCGGCGCTTGCCGGTGAAGCCCATGGACGCCGGCCTCTGCCGGCATGACGACGGGGGATTTCTTCGCACGGGAAATCGATAGGGACAGTCCCAATTAGATCTGGGAATCTCAAGAATCCGAAAACGCCCGGACTTTTGCCCCGGTTACTGGTTTGGGGCGGGGTGTCGGGCTCAGGCCGGGAAGCGGAGGGTGACGGCCGTGCCCTTGCCGGGCGCGCTATCGATCTCCAGGCGGCCGCCATGCGCCTCGATCAGCGATTTCACGATCGGCAGGCCGAGGCCGGTGCCGGCGTCGTCGCGGCCGATGGTCGGGCCGGCCTGGCCGAACGGCGCCAGCACGCGCGCGATGTCGCCGGCCTCGATGCCGATGCCGGTGTCGGTCACGGCCAGCCGGTGCCCGCGCGCGTCCCGGCCGGCGGCGACGTGGATGGTGCCGCCGGGCTCGGTGAACTTGACGGCGTTCGACAGCAGGTTCAGCAGCATCTGCTTCAGCGCCCGCGCGTCGGCGCGCAGGCGGGGCAGGTCCGTCATGGGGTCGGCGCCGATCCGGATGTCCTTGCGCGCGGCCAGGGGCGCGGCCACCCGGACGGCATCGGCGACGGCGGCGGCGATATCGACGGCGACCGGTTCCAGCCGGAACTGGCCGGCCTCGATCCGGGCCAGGTCCAGGACGTCGTTCACCAGGTCCAGCAGGTGGCTGCCGCTGGCGTGAATGTCACCGGCATAGTCGGCATAGGCCCGGTTGCCGACCGGTCCCATGATCTCGTCGCGGATCAGCTCGGAGAAGCCGAGAATGGCGTTCAACGGCGTGCGGAAGTCGTGACTCATGCGGGCCAGGAAGTCCGACTTGGCCCGGCTGGCGCGTTCCAGGCGCTGCATGGTGTCGTGCAGCCGGCGCTCGAGGGCGTGGGTGTGGCAGGCATAGCGGATGGTCCGCGCCAGCATCGTCGGCGTGAGGTCCTGCTTGTCGATATGGTCGATCACGCCGGCCGCCATGGCCGCGACGTCGTTGGCCCGCGTGCCGGCGCCGGTGAGCAGGATGAGCGGCGTCGCGCAGACGCGCCCGCCGGCCTGGCGGACCAGTTCCAGCCCCGACTCGGCCCCGAGCTGAAGGTCGATCAGCGCGACCCGGAAACGCTCGGTCCGCAGCAGTTCCAGGGCGGCGGCGGAATCGGCGGCATGCCGGACCGCGACATCGCCGCCGACGGCCCCGCGCAGCGTCCGTTCCAGGTGCCGCCGGTCGTCGCGGTCGTCGTCGACGACCAGGATCGCGGCCCGGTCGCCGGCGGCCGGCGGGGCGGGCGCGGCGGCGGTGTCGGTATCGGACGGTTGGCGGCTCGACGCGGCCGGGCCGCCGGCGGACGGGGTGGTCATACGGGTGTCCGTCAGCGCGAAAGACATACAGCACACCTGGTACAAGGCGAGGACCGATACATCTCACGGGGATTAGGTTAATGAAAGCTGAATGCGGTCCCGGGGCGGTTTTTCGAACCGGCCCTACCGGGCCGGCAACTGCACCAGCTCGAACCAGTATTGCTCGACCTGCCGGATCATCCGGACCAGATCCTGAAAGGTGCCGGGCTTGGTGAGATACGAGTTGGCGCCGAGCTGGTAGCTGCGCACGACGTCGGCATCGGCGTCCGACGTGGTCAGGACGATGATCGGAATGCGGCGCAGGTCGTCGTCGTTCTTGATCTCGGCCAGGGCCTGGCGGCCGTCCATGACCGGCATGTTGAGATCGAGCAGGATCAGGTCCGGCCGCCGGGCGCCGGGCGACGTGTCGCGGCGGCGCAGATAAGACAGCAATTCCTCGCCGTTGCCCACCGTCTGGAAGTCGAACTCGGCCGCGGCCGCCGACAGCGCCTTGCGCGTCAGCTCGCAATCCTCGGGATCGTCGTCCGCCATCAGGATGGCGGCCCGCCGGTTCGGTTCCGTCATGCCGGCTGTCCGCCGGTCTTCTGCCGTCGCGGCAGTTCGATCAGAAACACGGTGCCCGCGTCCTTTTCCGAGGTGGCCGAAATGCGACCGTGGTGACGTTCGACGATCTTCTTGCAGATCGCAAGGCCGATTCCGGTGCCCTCGAACATGTCCCGCCCGTGCAGGCGCTGGAAGATGCCGAAGATCCGGTCGGCGTGCTTCTGGTCGAAGCCGATGCCGTTGTCGGCGACCCGCAGCTCGCAGACATCGGCCTGCGGCCGCAGCCTGGTGGTGATGCGGATTTCCGGCGGGACACCCGGCCGGTGGTATTTGAGCGCGTTGCCGAGCAGGTTCTGCAGGAGCTGCACCATCTGGGTCTCGACGGCCTCGATCGTCGCCAGGTCGTCGAAGTCGATCCGGCCGCCGCTGTCGGCCACGGCCTGTTCCAGCAGGCCGACGGCGTAGTGGGCGGCCAGCGTCAGGTCGACCTGGGTGAAGGGCTCGTCGGCGGTGGTGATCCGGGACAGCGACAGCAGGTCGCCGATCAGTTGGCGCATGCGGGCGGACGCGCCCTGCATGCTGGCGATATAGTCGCGGGCCTCGTCGGGAAGCTGCCCGGCATATTCCGCCTGCAGCAGGTCGCCGAACGCCATGACCTTCCGCAGCGGCTCCTGCAGGTCGTGGGAGGCGAGGGAGGCGAACTGCTCCAGCTCGGCATTGGACCGCTTGAGTTCGAGCTCGGCCTGCTTCTGCGGCGTGATGTCGGTGCAGATCATGATGATGCCGCCGTCCGACGTGCGGCGTTCGCTGATCAGCAGCCAGCGTCCGTCGGCCATGGCGATCTCGAACGCCGATTCCGGCGCCTGGCGGCTTTGGCGGCGCCAGCGCGCCCATTCCTCGGCCGAGGCGTGGTCGTAGACGATGGCGCCGACGCGGATGGAGTTGCGCAGGAACGCGGCGAACGGCGTCCCGGGCGCCAGCAGCGGCGCCTGGTGCGGGAGCATGCCGGCATAGGCGTCGTTCCAGGTCAGCAGCCGGTCGTCGGCGTCGAACACCATGATGCCGGCGGGGCTGCTGGCGATGGCGTCCTGCAGCCCCCCAATAATTCCTTCACGGAATTCAAATCAGCCCCCCTATTCAGCAAGTGTGTTGCAAAG
>JANQKO010000579.1 GCA_028281075.1 Alphaproteobacteria bacterium
TCCGACGCGCGCCGGCCCGAACCGGCCATACGGGAGCGCGCCTTGGCGACCGAGACCTATCCCGAGCGGCATGCGCCGTCGTCGATCCCCTGGTGGGCCTGGAGCCGGCTGCGGCACAACCGCAACCTCCTCGGCTTCTGGTTCATGCTGCCGGCCGGCGCCTTCCTGGTGCTGTTCCTGACCTATCCGCTCGGGCTCGGCATCTGGCTCAGCCTGACGGACGCCAAGATCGGGCGGCCCGGCGTCTTCATCGGCCTGGAGAACTTCGAATGGCTGCTGGACGACCCGATATTCTGGCTCTCGGTCTTCAACACCTTCCTCTACACGATCGTCGCCAGCATCCTGAAGTTCGGGCTCGGCTTCTACCTGGCGATCCTGTTGAACAACCACATGCCGTTCAAGGCGTTCATCCGGGCGATCGTGCTGCTGCCGTTCATCGTGCCCACCGTGCTGTCGGCGATCGCCTTCTGGTGGATCTACGATTCCCAGTTCTCGATCATTTCCTGGACGCTGACGCAGCTCGGCCTGATCACCGAGAACATCAACTTCCTGGGCGAGCCGAACAATGCCCGGGCCTCGGTGATCGCCGCCAACGTCTGGCGCGGCATTCCGTTCGTCGCCATCACGCTGCTGGCCGGCCTGCAGACCATACCGGCCTCCCTCTACGAGGCCTCGACCATCGACGGCGCGTCGCGCTGGCAGATGTTCCGCTACATCACCTATCCCATGCTGACGCCGATCATCGCCGTGGTGATGACGTTTTCCGTGCTGTTCACGTTCACCGACTTCCAGTTGATCTACGCGATGACCCGCGGTGGCCCGGTGAACGCGACGCACCTGATGGCGACCTTGTCGTTCCAGCGCGCGATCCAGGGCGGCAATCTCGGCGAGGGCGCGGCGATCTCGACGGCGATGATCCCGTTCCTGCTGGCGGCGATCATGTTCAGCTGGTTCGGCCTGCAGCGCCGCAAGTGGCAGCAGGGCGAAGGCGACGATTGAGGCGACGGGAACCGTGACGGAGGCGGGCTGACCATGGCCGAGCAGGTTTCGACGGGCGGACGCAAGCTGCCGAAGGAAATGACCTGGGCGCAGCGCTGGAGCCAGCGGCGCCGCGACCAGCAGGAGGGCATGGACTATCTGACCACCCTGCCCCAGCGCATGGTCATCGTCTATATCCCGGTCGCCCTGTTCGTGATCATCCTGCTGTTCCCGTTCTACTGGATGGGCCTGACCAGCATCAAGCCGAACGCCGAGCTGATCGATCTCGAAAACCACAATCCGTGGTGGGTGATCAATCCGACGCTGGAGCATTACGCCCGGCTGCTGCTGGAAACCGACTATCCGTCCTGGATGTGGAACACCATGATGGTGGCCGTGGTCTCGACCTTTCTGTCGATCGTTGCCAGTGTGATGGCGGCCTATGCCATCGTGCGCATCCGCTACAGCGGATCGAACACCGTCGGCGGGCTGATCTTCCTGGCCTACCTGGTGCCGCCCAGCATCCTGTTCATTCCGCTCGCCATCGTGGTCTTCAATTACGGCCTGTTCGACACGCCGATGGCGCTGATCCTGACCTATCCGACGATCCTGATCCCGTTCAGCACCTGGCTGCTGATGGGCTATTTCAAGTCGATTCCCTACGAGCTGGAGGAATGCGCCCTGATCGACGGCGCCAGCCGGGCGCAGATCCTGGTCAAGATCGTGCTGCCCTTGTCGATCCCCGGCATCATCTCGGCCGGCATCTTCGCCTTCACGCTGTGCTGGAACGAGTTCATCTACGCGCTGACCTTCATCTCGTCCTCGGAGAAGAAGACGGTGCCGGTGGCGGTGCTGAACGAGCTGGTCGACGGCGACATCTATCACTGGGGCGCGCTGATGGCCGGTGCCCTGCTGGGCTCGGTGCCGGTGGCGCTGGTCTATTCCTTCTTCGTCGAGCACTACGTCTCGTCGATGACCGGCGCCGTGAAGGAATAAGGCCTAATCCGGCTCCCCGTCCCGCTGCATCGCGCCGAAGTCGGCCGCGAAGGCCGCCAGATCCCCCTCGGCGACGGCGGCGCGCAGGCCGGCCATCAGGTGCTGGTAGTAGGCGAGGTTGTGCCAGGTCAGCAGCACGGCGCCGAGGATCTCCTTCGACTTCACCAGGTGATGCAGATAGGCCCGGGAATAGTCGCGCGAGGCCGGGCAGTCGAGCGTCTCGTCGAGCGGCCGCGGGTCGTCGGCATGCCGGGCGTTCTTCAAGTTCAGCGCGCCGTGCCGGGTGAAGGCCTGTCCGGTGCGGCCCGAGCGTGTCGGCAGCACGCAGTCGAACATGTCGACACCTCTCTGGACGGCGCCGACGAGGTCGCCCGGCTTGCCGACGCCCATCAGGTAGCGCGGCGCGTCCGCCGGCAGATGCGGCATCACGTCGTCCAGCACCTGGAACATGGCCGCCTGCCCCTCGCCGACGGCGAGGCCGCCGATGGCGTAGCCGTCGAAGCCGATCGCGGTAAGTGCGGCGGCCGACTCGGCGCGCAGGCCGGGATAGACGCCGCCCTGGACGATGCCGAACAGGCCATAGCCCGGCCGCTGCTGAAACGCGTCGCGTGAACGGCGCGCCCAGCGCATGGACAGCCGCATGGACTCGGCGGCGTCCGTCTCACTGGCGGGAAACGGCGTGCATTCATCCAGCACCATGGTGATGTCGGCGTCGAGCAGGCGCTGAATCTCGACGCTCGACTCCGGCGTCAGGCGGTGCCGTTCGCCGTCGATATGGCTGCGGAAGGTGACGCCGTCCTCGTCCAGCCGGCGCAGGCCGGCGAGCGACATGACCTGGAAGCCGCCGGAATCGGTCAGGATCGGTCCCGGCCAGTTCATGAAGGCATGCAGGCCGCCCAGCCGCGCGATGCGCTCGGCGCCCGGGCGCAGCATCAGGTGATAGGTGTTGCCGAGAATGATCTCGGCGCCGGTCCCGGCCACGGCATCCGGCGTCATCGCCTTGACCGTCGCCGCCGTGCCCACCGGCATGAAGGCGGGTGTATGAATGACGCCGTGCGCCGTGCGCAGGCGGCCGGTCCGGGCCAGGCCGTCCCGTGCCGTCAGGGTGTAGCCGAAGGCGGCGGTCATGCGGCGGCCGGATGCAGAAGCGTCGCGTCGCCGTAGGAATAGAACCGGTAGCGGCCGGCCTGGGCGTGCGCATAGGCGGCGCGAATGCGGTCCAGTCCGGCAAAGGCCGCGACCAGCATGACAAGGGTCGAGCGCGGCAGGTGGAAGTTGGTGAACAGCAGGTCGACCGCCCGGAACCGGTAGCCCGGCGTGATGAAGATGTCGGTCTCGCCGTCGAAGGGATGGACGCGGCCGTCGCCGTCGACCGCGGTTTCCAGCAACCGCAGGCTGGTCGTGCCGATGGCGACCACGCGGCCGCCGGCGCCGCGGGCCGCGTTGATGGCATCCGCCGTCGCCGGCGTGATCTCGCCGATCTCGCTGTGCATGTGGTGATCGTCCGTATCGTCGACATTGACCGGCAGGAACGTGCCGGCGCCGACATGGAGCGTCAGCGTCGCCCGGCGAACACCGTTCGCGGCCAGCCGGTCGAGCAGGTCCTGGCTGAAATGCAGGCCTGCCGTCGGCGCCGCGACCGCGCCCTCCCGGGCGGCGAACACGGTCTGGTAGTCATCGATGTCCTGGCGGTCCGGCTGCCGCCGCTTGCGGATATAGGGTGGCAGCGGGGTCTGGCCGTGGCGCGCCAGCGCCGCCCGCAGGCCGGCATCGTCCAGGCCGAAGTCGAGCTCGACCTCGGCGCCGTCGCGCGCGCGCACCCGCGCCGCGAAATCGGTGCCGAAGCTGACCGTGTCGCCGGGGGCGAGCCGTCGCGCCGGCTTGGCGAAGGCGCGCCAGCGGCCCGGTCCCTGCCGCTTGTGCAGGGTGACCTCGACGGCGGCGCCGTCGCGGCGGCCCGACAACTGGGCCGGAATGACGCGCGTATCGTTGCAGACGATGACATCGCCGGGCCGCAGCAGGTCCGGCAGGTCGCCGACATGCCGGTCGCGCAGGTCCTCGTCCACGACAAGCAGACGCGCCGCCTCGGGCGGCGTGCGGGGACGCGTCGCGATCAGGTCCGGATCGAGCCGGAAATCGAAATCATCGACACGCATGCGTTTCGCCGGCCGGTATCCGGCCGGCCGTCCCTGCCGTCGCCGGCTACTCGATGTCGGCGGCGACGCGCAGGCTGACGATCTTGTCGGGATCGTCAACGACACCGCTCTGGTCGGTACCCTTTTTCAGGGCGTCGACATGCTCCATGCCGGACGTGACCTGGCCCCAGATCGTGTACTGGCCGTCGAGCCAGGGCGCCGCCTTGTAGACGATGAAGAACTGGCTGTCGGCGCTGTCCGGATTCTGGGACCGGGCCATCGACACCGTGCCGCGCAGATGCTTCTCGCGCGAGAACTCGGCCTTCAGGTTCTTGCCCGAGCCGCCGGTGCCGGTGCCCGTCGGGTCGCCGCCCTGGGCCATGAAACCGTCGATCACGCGATGGAAGACGATGCCGTCATAGAATTCCTGACGCACCAGCTCCTTGATGCGGGCGACATGGTTCGGCGCGAGGTCGGGGCGCATCTCGATGACGACGCGGCCGCCTTCGAGCTCCAAGTAGAGGGTGTTTTCCAAGTCCGCTGCAACTCCCTTTGCGATGGGCAGAAGCGCGAACAGGGTCAAGGCAACAAATAGTCTTGTGAACATGCGCTTAGCCAGGTTGTTGAATGGAGGGTCAGTCGCCGGCCGTTCCGGTGCCGCCGGCCGGGGGCCGGCCGAAACGGTCGAGAAGCTCGGCCTCGACCCGTGGCGAGACGAATTCGCCGACATCGCCGCCGAGGCGGGCGATCTCTTTCACCAGCCGCGAGGCGATGAACTGATACTTGTCGGTCGCCATCAGGAAGACCGTTTCGATGTCCGGGTTCAGCCGGTCGTTCATGCCGACCATCTGGAACTCGTACTCGAAGTCGGAAACGGCGCGCAGGCCGCGAATGATGATGCGGGCGTTCTGCTCCATGGCGAAGTGCATGAGCAGGTTGTCGAACGGCTTGACGTGGATGATGGTGCCGTCGCGGTTGTTCAGGTACTGCAGCTCCCGCGTCACCATCTGCACCCGCTCTTCCAGATTGAACAGCGGGCCCTTGTCGGCATTGACCGCGACGCCGACGATCAGCAGATCCACCATCTTGGTGGCCCGTTCGATGATGTCGCGGTGCCCTTCGGTGATGGGGTCGAAGGTGCCGGGATACAGTCCGATACGTTGCGTGGCCACGTCGGCCTCCGTCGTCAGCCTTGTCGTTATGTGCCGTGCCTGTTCATGTGACGCGGCCGGTCAGGTGTCCGTCGCGGTGTCGTCGGCCGGCGGGTGATCGCCATTGCCGTCGCCGGTGCCGTCGCCATTGCCGTTCTCGTCGTCGGCCTCGCCGGTGCGGGCCACGGAGACGACCCGCTCGCCGTCCGCAGTGTCGAACAACGTTACACCCTGGGTGCCGCGACCGGCAATCCGGATGTCGTCGACCGGGCTGCGGATCATCTGGCCGCCGTTGGTGACCAGCATGATCTGGTCGTTCCGGTCGACCGGGAAGGCCGCGACCACGGGGCCGTTGCGCCGTGAGGTCTCGATATTGATCACGCCCTGGCCACCACGGCCGCGGATCGGATACTCGTGCGACGAGGTCCGCTTGCCGTAGCCGTTTTCGGTGACGCTGAGCACGAACTCCTCGCTTTCGGCCATGGCGTCGGCGCGGTCGGGCCGCGGCGGCACCGCCGCGGCTTCGTCGCCGTTCTCGGCCCGGCGGCTGGCGTTGGCCCAGCGCAGATAGGCCTCGCGCTCGTCGCCGCTGAAATCGGTATGGCGGAGGATCGACATCGAGATCACCCGGTCGTCGCGCGCCAGCCGCATGCCGCGGACGCCGACGGAATCCCGGCCCTTGAAGACGCGCACGTCGATGACCGGGAAACGGATGCACTTGCCGCCCCGGGCGGCCAGCAGGACGTCATCCTTCTCGGTGCAGATCCGGACGCCGACGATGGCGTCGTCGTCGTCGCCGATCTTCATGGCGATCTTGCCGTTCGAGGGCACGTTGCTGAAATCGTCGAGCGCGTTGCGCCGGACATTGCCGCTCGACGTGGCGAACATCGCATAGAGGTTCTTCCACTCGGCTTCGTCCTCGGGCAGCGGCATCAGCGTGTTGATCACCTCGCCCGCCTGCAGCGGCAGCAGGTTCACGAAGGCCTTGCCGCGCGACTGCGGCGTGCCCTGCGGCAGCCGGTAGACTTTCAGCTTGTAGACCCGGCCGAACGAGGAGAAGAACAGCACCGGCGTGTGCGTGTTGACGACGAAGACCTGGGTCACGAAGTCCTCGTCACGGGTCGCCATGCCGGCCCGGCCCTTGCCGCCGCGGCGCTGCGGGCGGTAGGTCGACAGCGGCACCCGCTTGATATAGCCCGAATGCGTGACCGTCAGGACCATGTCCTCGCGTTGGATCAACTCCTCGTCGTCCTGCTCGAACTCCTGCTCGACGATCTCGGTCCGCCGCGGCGTCCCGAACCGCGTCTTCATCTCGCCGAGCTCTTCGCGGATGATGCCGACCAGGCGGTCGCGGCTGCGCAGGATGTCGAGGTAATCCTCGATCTTCTCGCCGAGCGCGCGCAGCTCGTCGCCGATCTCGGTGGCGCCGAGCGCCGTCAGGCGCTGCAGCCGCAGGTCCAGGATCGCCCGTGCTTGTGCTTCCGACAGCCGGTACCGGCCGTCGATCACGCGGTGGCCGGGCGCGTCGATCAGCTCGATCATGGCCGCGACCTGCGAGGCCGGCCAGTCGCGCGCCATCAGCTCGGCCCGGGCGGTCGCCGGGTCCGGCGCGCGGCGGATCAGCGCGATCACCTCGTCGATATTGGCGACGGCGATGGCCAGGCCGGCCAGCACGTGCGCCCGCTCCCGCGCCTTGTCCAGCAGGTGGCGCGTGCGCCGCGTCACCACCTCCTCGCGGGCCGAGACGAAGGCGGCGATCAGCTCGCGCAGGTTCATCAGCTCGGGCTTGCCGCGGTTGAGCGCCAGCATGTTGACGCCGAAGCTGGTCTGCAGCGTCGTGTAGCGGTAGAGCTGGTTGAGCACGACCTCCGCCATGGCGTCGCGCCGCAGCTCGATGACCACGCGCACGCCGTCGCGGTCGCTCTCGTCGCGCAGGTCGGCGATGCCCTCGATGCGCTTCGAGCGGACGGCCTCGGCGATCTTCTCGACCATCGTCGACTTGTTCACCTGATAGGGAACTTCGGTGACGATGATGGCGTCGCGGTCCTTGCGGATCTCCTCGATATGCGTCCGGCCGCGCATGACCACGCTGCCGCGGCCGTTGTGGAAGGCCGAGCGGATGCCGGCGCGGCCGAGAATGATGCCGCCGGTCGGGAAATCCGGTCCCTCGACGAATTGCATCATGTCGTTGACGGAGATGTTGGGGTTCTCCAGGTAGGCCAGGCAGGCATCGACCACCTCGCCTAGATTGTGCGGCGGAATGTTCGTCGCCATGCCGACGGCGATGCCGCCGGCGCCGTTGACCAGCAGGTTCGGGAACTGTGCCGGCAGGACCACCGGCTCGCGCGCGGTCTCGTCGTAGTTCGGCTGGAAATCGACCGTGTCCTTGTCGATGTCGGTCAGCAGCGCCTCGGCCGATTTCGCCATGCGCACTTCGGTGTAGCGCATGGCCGCCGGCGGATCGCCGTCCATCGAGCCGAAATTGCCCTGCCCGTCCAGCAACGGCAGCCGCATGGAGAAGTCCTGGGCCATGCGCACCATGGCGTCGTAGATGGCCTGGTCGCCGTGCGGGTGGTAGCGGCCCATGACGTCGCCGACGATGCGCGCCGCCTTGCGGTACGGCTTGTCCGAGGTATAGCCGGCCTCGTGCATGGCGTAGAGGACGCGCCGGTGCACCGGCTTCAGGCCGTCGCGGGCGTCCGGAATCGCCCGGCTGACGATCACGCTCATGGCGTAATCGAGGTAGGAGGCGCGCATCTCCTCCTCGATCGAGATGGGCGCGATATTGGCGTCGCCGGAGGGCGGAGTGGTGGTCTCGTCGGTCACGCGGGGGCCGTCAGATCAGCAGCGGGAGGCTGTCGGTAGATGGCGGAAACGCGGGCGTATCGGGCCCGCGAATCGCTCGAGTTTGCATAGGCCCGTGTATAGCAATTCGCGCCCCCAACGGCAACTTTCGCAGGTGCAGCAACAAGGGCGGCGCGGGGGCCGGCCGTTGACCCAGGTCAACCCGGACGGCCGCCTGTTCGGGCCAGACTGGCGGCTGTCCCGGACCCGGGACGGTCACGTTCAAAAGGTAGTATCAGGTGATGGAAAATCTCCCCGAGATTGTCTTCGAAGGCATGCCGCCGTCCGAGGCGGTCAGAGATCGCGTCGAGGCGGAAATCGCCAAGCTGTCGCGGTTTCACGACCGGATCACGGCCTGCCGCGTGGTGATCACCGCGCCGCACCGGCATCACCACAAGGGCAAGCTCTATGACGCCCGCATCCATCTGACCCTGCCGGGCCAGCGCGACGTGATTGTCGGCGGCAGCGCGACGGCCGATCACAGCCACGAGGACGTCTACGTGGCGATCCGCGACGCCTTTCAGGCCGCGCGTCGGCAGCTCCAGAGCCACGTGCGCAAGCTCGACGGCAAGGTCAAGGCGCACGACGCGCCGCCGGTCGGGCGGATCGCCCGCCTGTTCCCCGAGCAGGGCTACGGCTTCATCGAGGCGCCGGACCAGCGCGAGGTCTATTTCCACCGCAATGCCGTGCGCGACGACGGCTTCGATCGGCTCAGCGTCGGCGCCGGCGTGATCTATGTCCAGGAAGAGGGCGAGGACGGCCCGCAGGCCAGGATGGTGCGCCCGATGGGCGCGGGCGACTAGCGCCGGCGGGTGGGGGCGCGGGCCGGCAAGGCCAGCATCAAACGCCCGCTTAGAACGGGATGTCGTCGTCCAGGTCGTCGGCGCCGCCGCCACCCGGCGAGTCGAAGGCCCCGCCGCCGCTGCGGCTGCCGCTGTCGAAGTTGCCGCCGCCGCCACCGCCGCCACCGCCACCGCTGAAACCGCCGCCCTCGCCGCGGCTGTCCAGCATGGTGAGCTCGCCGCGGTAGCGCTGCAGGACGACCTCGGTGGTGTAGCGCTCCTGGCCGCTCTGATCGGTCCATTTGCGGGTCTGCAACTGGCCCTCGAGATAGACTTTCGAGCCCTTGCGCAGGAACTGCTGGGCGACCCGGCCGAGATTCTCGTTGAAGATGACGACGCGGTGCCATTCGACCCGCTCGCGCCGCTCGCCGGTCTGCCGGTCCTTCCAGGTCTCGTTGGTCGCCAGCCGCAGATTGACGATGGGGTTGCCGTCCTGGGTATGACGCACTTCCGGATCGGCGCCCAGGTTGCCGATCAGGATGACTTTATTGACGCTGCCCGCCATCGTCGTGTTTCCATAATTTTTGTGAGATCCGTCCGCAATATAGGCATAACGACCTGCTTCCCGCCAGCCGGTAATCGGCGATAATAGGCGACAGATTCGAGGGGCGCCGGCGTTGGCAATCGCAACTGTCCGGCCTATCTGCCACACTGTCAGTTTTCGGGCCGGGAGCTTGTATGCAAAAGGTCATCAGTGTCCGCGGTGCGCGCGAACACAACCTGAAGAACGTGAACGTCGACATCCCGCGCGATCAGCTGGTCGTGGTCACGGGGCTGTCCGGCAGCGGCAAGTCCTCGCTGGCATTCGACACCATCTATGCCGAAGGACAGCGGCGTTATGTCGAGAGCCTTTCGGCCTATGCGCGGCAGTTCCTGGAGCTGATGCAGAAGCCCGACGTCGACCATATCGAAGGGCTGTCGCCAGCGATCTCTATCGAGCAGAAGACCACCTCGCGCAATCCGCGGTCCACCGTCGGCACCGTCAC
>JANQKO010000600.1 GCA_028281075.1 Alphaproteobacteria bacterium
CGTCGCCGTCCCGCCCGGCCAGCGCCTGCACCACGAGCACGCCGAGGCCGGCGCCGGCCATGCCGCCCAGCGGCAGCGCCAGCGCGAACAGACCGGCGAGCCCGGTATGGAACGCCAGCACGGCGCCGAGCGAGGCCGAGGCCGAAACGCCGATCAGGCCCGGCTCGGCCAGCGGATTGCGCAAGTATCCCTGCAGGGCGGCGCCGGCGAGGCCGAGCGTCGCGCCGATGGTCAGCGCCAGGACGGCGCGCGGCAGGCGGATGTCCCAGAGGATCAGCGCTGCGGCCCCGGCGTCGCCGCCCCGCAGCAACGCCAGGATCTCCGGCGGGCCGATGGCCGCCGGGCCGATCAGCAGCGATGCCAGGAACATGATCGCCACCGCCAGGATCAGCAGCGGTAACAGCAGGCGTTCGGCCACGGACCGTCGCGATGGCGCGGCGACGGCCGTCATCGGCCCGCGGCCTCGGACAGCCGCGCGATGGCCTCGGCGACGAAGGGCGTGCCGCAGATCCAGAACCGGTCCGGCACCCGCACGACCGGCTTGCCGGCGAACGCGCGACGCAGGGCGGGATGGCGAAACACCTCGTTGGCGCGCGCCGGACCGTCACGGACCCGGCCCGTGATCAGAACCTCGGGCGCGGCCGCCAGCAGGGTTTCCAGCGGCAATTGTCCGGTGCCGGCGATCCCGAGCCCATCGGCGAGATTGCGGAAGCCGGAAGCGGTGACGATGGCGCTGGCCAGCGTGCCCCGCCCCGAGGTCCAGCCATTGGCCCAGTAGAGCGCGGCCAGCGGCCGGCGGCCGGCCGGTGGCGCCGGCGGGCCGAGACGCCGGTCGAAGTCGGCGATCAGCCGGGCGCCGCGGGCCGGCTCGCCCAGCGCCGCCGCGACCCGGCGGATGTTCGCGCGGATATCGTCGAGCCCGTTGGCGACCGGCACGTCAATCACCGGATAGCCCAGCTTGCGCAGCAGGAACACCGTCGGCCGGGTGGTGACGGCGCCGGCGACGACGAGGTCGGGCCCGAGCGGCAGGATCTCCTCGGCGAGGCCGTGGTTCAGGTGCAGGCCGGCGGTCCGGGCGGCCAGCACCGAGGACCGCGGATCGGCGGCGAGATAGCTGACCGATGCAATCCGCGCGCGGTCCGCCAGCAGCATGACGAGCTGGTCGGTGCAGAGGTTCATCGAGACGACGCGCTGCGGCCGGTCCGCCGCCGCCGCCGACGGCAGGAATGGTGGCAGGAACAGCGCCAGCAGGGCGATAAGCCTAATGGCCGCCACCGAAGCCCTTCCCTTCCTCATCCAGCGCCTCGGGTTCGCGGCGAAGCCAGGTCCGGGCGACCGCGCGCCAGACCGCCAGGCGCGAGAAGTCGGGACTTTCGGCGATGCGGTCGTCGTCGGTCAGGAACGGGTTGGGGAAGAAGACCGAGATCATCGGCTCGTCCTTGCCGTTCCACATCTCGAAGCCCCAGCTCAACGGCTTGCCGTCGCGGCCGAAGCCGCGAAAGAGCTGCGCCTTCGACGGCTTGCGGTGCGCCCGCAACGCGGCCGGCGTCGGGTTCGACTTGGACCCCTGGTTCTCGCCGATACAGAGATGGAAATGGCCGCCGCCGCCGAAATGCACGGTCAGATAGCCGTCGAACAGCGTGACGCCGCGCGGCGCCGACGGACAGCGGAACTCGTAGGCCGCGCCCTGGATCAGCGGGCCGAACACCAGTCCCCGCCAATGCGTCTCGAACAGGTCGCGCAGGAACGGTTCGAGGAACGCTTCCTCGGTCGGCAGCGGCCAGACCTCGCGCGTTCGATGCCCCGCCGCGTCGCGGACGGTTCGAGGTTCGCTGTCGATGCGCCAGTCGGCCGCTGCCATGGTTACGGATCTCCCTTTCTAATTGCCGGCCGGGGCCGGCCCGAACCGGATGCGGATGCCGGCATAGCCGGCGACACCGGGCGTGCCGAAGCCGAACACCTCCTGATAGTCCTCGTCCAGCAGGTTTTCACCGCGGGCGAACAGCTCGACGCCGTCGGCGATGGCGTAGCTGGCGTTCAGATTGACCAGCGTGAAGCTGCCCAGCGTCACCACTCGGCGCGTCAGCGGAAAGAAGCTGTCGAAGACGAAATCGTCCTGCCGGCCGTTGAAGCGGACGCCAAGATTGACATCGGCCGGCTTGCCGAACAGCGCGAAGGCATAGCCCGCGTTGATGCTGGCCAGGTGCCGGGCGCGGCGGACCAGCTCGGTGCCGTTGGCGTCTTCACCATGCGTGAACGTATAGGCGGCGTCGAGACGCAGGCCCGGCCAGGGTTCCGCCGATGCCGCGACCTCAATGCCCTGGATCTCGCTCGTGCCGGCGAGGTTGACGGCGGTATTGCCGCCGCCCTGGATCAGGTCCCGGATACGGTTGTTGAAATAGGTGACGTCGATGACCAGCCGGTCGTCGAGCAGCGCCTGCTCGACGCCGGCGTCCCAGCCGATCCCCGTCTCCGCCGTCAGGTCGGGGTTGCCGGTGAAGGTCGGGCTCGACCCGAACAGCTCGAACAGCGTCGGGTTCTTGACGCCGCGGCCGACACTGGCGTGCAGCCGGGTCCCGGTCGGATCGTGCCGATAGGCCACGGTGCCGCGATAGGTGGTCTCGTCGTCGAACAGATCGTCATTGTCGTCGTAACGCACGCTGCCCGAGAGGAACAGTCGGTCCCACAGGCCGACGCGGTATTCACCGACATAGCCGTGGTTGACGACATCGACGCCGTTCGGACCGGAAAAGCCGCTTTCGGTGAACTGTTCTTCCCGCTCGCGCTCGGCCGCCAACGTCAGCACGTGCTCGGCGGCGGCGACGTCCGGCGTCGTGAACAGCACGCTGGTCTGATAGTCCAGCTTGGACTTCTCGCCCTCCGACGTGAAGGTCTGGGTGCCGGTGCGGTCGAAGA
>JANQKO010000631.1 GCA_028281075.1 Alphaproteobacteria bacterium
CAAGGACCGGGAGGCCTTCGACCACGCCGCCACCGCGGCCGCGCGCTCGCGCCACGTGGTGACGCAGGCCGACTGGACCGCCGGTCTCGCGGCCTGGCGCCTGCGCGACTTCGCGGCGGCCCAGCGCCATTTCGAGGCGCTGGCGACATCGGCCACGGCCTCGCCCTGGGACGTCGCCGCCGGCGCCTTCTGGGCCGCGCGCGCCTATCTCGTCGACCGCCAGCCCGAGCGGGTGAACGGCCTGCTGCAGATCGCCGCGGTGCACAGCCGCACCTTCTATGGCCAGATCGCGACCCGGACGCTGGGCAAGGACACCGGCATCTCCTGGCACCGCCCGCCGCTGCGGCACACCGACGCCGCGCGCCTGCTCGACATTCCGGCCGTCGAGCGCGCCATCGCGCTGGCCCAGGTCGGCCAGCACCACCTGGCCGACCGCGAGTTGCGCAGCGCCTACCTGTCGTCGGACCGCTCAGTCGGCGTCGCGCTCCTGGGTCTCGCCAACCGGCTCGGCATCCCGGCGCTGCAACTGCGCATGGCCCGCGGCGTCAAGGACACCGACGGCCAGCCGTTCGACAGCGCGCTGTTCCCGCTGCCGCCGTGGCAGCCCGACGGCGGCTTCAAGGTCGACCGGGCGCTGGTCTACGCCTTCATGCGGCAGGAATCGGGCTTCGACGTGCGGGCCAAGAGCCATGCCGGCGCCCGTGGCCTGATGCAGCTCATGCCGCGCACGGCCAGCTACATGGCCGGCGACCGCAGCCTGCGCGGCAACGGCAAGGGCAAGCTGTTCTCGCCCAGCCTGAACATGGCGCTGGGCCAGAAGTATCTCGACTATCTGAACAAACATCCGGCCGTGCGCGGCAACCTGTTCATGATGGCGGTCGCCTATAACGGCGGGCCGGGCAACCTGGAGCGCTGGCTGAAGTCGACGCCGTACGAGGGCGACCCGCTGCTGTTCATCGAGAGCATCCCGTCCAAGGAGACCCGGACCTTCGTCGAGCGCGTGCTGACCAACTTCTGGATCTACCGCGAGCGGCTGGGGCAGGACACGCCGTCGCTCGACGCTGTTGCCACCGGACACTGGCCCTATTATCTGAAGCTTGACGACAGCACGCTCACGGTCGCAAGCAATGTCCAGAATTGACGAGACGAAACCCTTCCACCCCGTCAACATCGCCGTCCTCACCGTCTCCGACAGCCGCGGCCTCGCCGACGACAAGTCGGGCGACCTGCTGGTCGAACGGCTGACCGGGGCCGGCCACAAACTCGCCGATCGGCAGATCGTCACCGACGATCAGGACCGCATCGTCGCGCGGCTCCGGGCCTGGATCGCCGATCCACAAATTGAGGTGGTGATCGCCACCGGCGGCACCGGCGTCACCGGCCGCGATGTCACGCCCGAGGCCTTCCACCAGGTCTACGAGAAGGAGATCGCCGGCTTCGGCGAGGTGTTCCGGATGATCAGCTACAAGTTCATCGGCACCTCGACGATCCAGTCGCGCGCCACCGCGGGCGTCGCCGGCGGCACCTATCTGTTCGCGCTGCCCGGCTCGCCCGGCGCCTGCCGCGACGGCTGGGACCATATCCTGAAAGACCAGCTCGACATCCGCCACCGGCCCTGCAACTTCGCCGAGCTGCTGCCGCGCCTGCGCGAGCACGAACAGCCGGCGGCGGAATAAGCGGCCCCACGCCGTCGACGGGCAAAGACGGGACAGGGACGGTCCCCATCGATTCCATGCCGAACCGCCGATCCTGATGAGCCATACGGCATGTCGGACAGTGCATTCGCCGACAAAGGCGCCGGTCGATGACGCATCGGCAAACCGGGTTTCACCGCCAAGACACCAAGACACCAAGGTCACGCCGAACGTCCGAAGACCGCGACGCCTGGTCTTGGGGTCTTGGCGTCTTTGTGGTGAAACCTCGAGCGTCGACCTGACAGGGACAGTCCCTACTCACTTGTCGCTTCGATATAGCGCCGGTAATCATCGACCGTGTCGACGTCGTTGAGCGTCTGCAGCATGGCGACGCGGCAATCCGGCGACAGGTTGCGCAGCGTGTCGGCGAGCGCGTGCTCGGTCGACCAGCGCACGTCGCGGAAGATGTCGGGCCGCAGCGGCCGGCGTTTCAGACCGACCAGCCAATAGCCGCCGTCGGCGGCGGGCCCGAACACGGCATCACAGGTCTCGAGCGCCGCGAACGCCTCGGCGACATGACGATGGCGAAGCTCGGGAATGTCGCTGCCGACGATGACCACCGGTCCCGGCGGCCGCGTCGCCATCACCGCGCCCATGCGCCGGCCGAGATCGCCGCGGCCTTGCCCGATCCGGGCAATACGGCGCGGCCAATAGCGGCCGCGGCGCTGGAACGCGTCGGGCGTCACGGCCAACAATGTCTGCCAGCGCGGCTCGTCGGCGACGGTCCGCAGCAGACCGTCGGTCACCCCGCGGTAGAAGCGCCAGGCGGCGACCGGACCGATACCGGCGGCCAGGCGCGTCTTCACGGTGCCGATGCGCGGCGCCTTCACGAACACGACCAGTTGCCGGCGCAGCCGCATGACGTTCTCATCCATAGATCCGGGCGATGGCGGCCGGCGGCACGCCAAGGAAGTAAAGGCCAAGGCAGGCGAGATTACGCGCCGAGCGCTTGAGATAGCCAGCCCGGCGATACCGCGCCGCCGAGGTCAGCGCCGTCGCCTCCAGCATCGTCAGCCGCCGCCGGCCGATCCGCCGCACGATGTCGACATCCTCCATCAACGGCAGTGGCTTGAAGCCGCCGAGACCGTCGTAGAAACCCCGCCCGATCAGCAGTCCCTGGTCGCCATAGGGCAGCGCCAGCACCCGGCAGCGCCAGGCGACGATGCGTTCCAGCCGCCGGGCCGCCGGACCGTCGTCGTGGAGCGCGAACCGGAACACGGCCGCGCGCGCCGCGTTTTCCGGCGCGGCCATGAAGGCCGCCGCCGCCCACGCCCAGCCGGCCGCCAGGCGGGTGTCGGCATGCAGGAACAGCAACCACCCGCCCGCCGCCGTCCGGCCGCCCTCGGCGAGCTGGCGGCCACGCCCGGCCGGTGCCGCGATCACCCGGACGCCGGCCGCCGTGGCCACGGCGACGGTGTCGTCCGTCGAGCCGCCGTCGACGACGATGATTTCGGACAGAAATCCGCCCTCCCTGGCGTCGGCCAACGCCGCCAGACAGGCCGCCAGCGTCGCCCCGGCGTTCAGGGTCGGGATCACCACGCTCAGTCCGTTCGCCGCCATGGCCGGGATCATAGCCCGCTTGCCCGCACTTGAATCCATCCACAAATGTTCTTATTATGTTCTCAATGATCGAAAGCACGAAAATCCATCCCCAGGGCCGTCGGGGACGCGGCGCCGTCAGCAACGCCAGCGGCCGTTTCGAGGCCACCCGGCGTGTCGCCACCGACGACGGCTGGGGCGCACTCGACGCCGCGCCACCACCGCTCCGGACCCGGGTCAGCCGCGACAGCTCGCGCACGGTGATCGCCACCAACCGGTCGCCGGACATCGCCTTCGACCAGTCGATCAATCCCTATCGCGGCTGCGAGCATGGCTGCATCTACTGCTTCGCCCGGCCGACGCATGCCTTTCTCGGCCTGTCGCCCGGCCTCGATTTCG
>JANQKO010000640.1 GCA_028281075.1 Alphaproteobacteria bacterium
CGCGTCGCTGGTGCTCACGGCGGCGCCCTGACCGATCGAGGTCGGGCCGCGTGCTTCGACTTCCTCTCAGCCTGATCTTCGTTGCCGGCCTCGCGGACGGCGGCCTGCTGGCCTGGGGCTACGGGCAGTTCACCCAGCCCGGGCCGGCCGCCGGCGAGACCACGCTGGTGCTGCCGCGCGGCGGCGGCCTGGTCGACATCGCGCATCGTCTGGAAACGGCCGGTGTGATCTCGGATGCCCGGATCTTCGCCATCGGCGTCCGCCTGTACGAGCGGCAGGGCGACCTGAAGGCCGGCGAATACCGGCTGGACGCGGGCATCTCGATGCGCGGCGTGATGGACACGCTGGTCGGCGGCGTCACGGTCGTGCGCAGGCTGACGGTCCCCGAAGGCCTGCTGACGGCCGAGATCGTCGACCTGGTGGCCGCGGCCGACGGTCTCGACGGCGAGATCACGACGCCGCCGGGCGAGGGGCGGCTGCTGCCGGAGACCTACCACTATTCCCACGGTGACGACCGGGCGGCCCTGATCGCGCGCATGGCGGCGGCCATGGACACGGCGCTGGCCGAGCTGTGGGCGGCGCGCGACCCGGACCTGCCGTTGCGGTCGCCGCAGGAGGCGCTGATCCTGGCCTCGATCGTCGAGAAGGAGACGGCGGTGCCGGGCGAGCGGGCCCATATCGCCGGGGTCTTCGTCAACCGGCTGACGCGTGGCATGCGGCTGCAGTCCGACCCGACGGTCGCCTACGGGCTGACCCACGGCGCGCGGCCGCTGGACCGGCCGTTGACCCGGAAGGACCTGGGCTCGAAGACCGCGTACAACACTTACGTGATCAAGCGGCTGCCGCCGGGCCCGATCGCCAATCCCGGCCGGGCCGCGATCGCCGCCGTGATGCGGCCGCTTGCCACCGAGGATCTCTATTTCGTCGCCGACGGCAGCGGCGGCCATGCTTTCGCGCGGACGTTCGCCGAGCACCAGAAGAACGTCCGGCGCTGGCGCAAGATCCAGCGCGAGCGGAGGGCGAACTAGCCGCCGTCGGGCCTCAGGCCTTGCGCGGCGCGCGGGCCAGGAGGCGGTCGACCAGCGGCGACGGCGCGGCGGCGAGCAGCCAGACCAGGAGATACATCGGCCAGGGAAAGGCGATTCGGCCCTGGTTGCGCGCCAGCCGCGACCTGATGTGGCGCGCGGCCCTGTCGGCCGGCCACAGCATGGGCATGGGAAAGCGGTTGCCGGCGGTGATCCGGCTCTCGACGAAGCCGGGACAGATCACCGAGACGGCGACGCCGTCCTCGGCGTGCCGGCCGCGCAGGCCTTCGCCATAGGCGCGCACGGCGGCCTTGCTGGCGCTGTAGGCGACGGCGCTGGGCAGGCCGCGGAAGCCGGCGAGCGAGGCGACGATGGCGATCTGGCCATGCCGCCGGGCGCGCATGCGCGTGAGCGCCGGCTGCACGGTGTGGAAGACGCCGCCGACATTGACGTCGAAGATGCGGTAGACCCGTTCGGCCTCGTCGATACCGCCGCCGTCGATGCCGGCATTGGCGATCACCAGGTCCAGCGGCCGGGCGTCGTCCGCGGCGCCGAGCCAGTCGGCCATGCCCGCGCGGTCGGCGACGTCGACCGTCTCGGCCGCGACCTCGGCGCCGGCCGCGCGGCAGGCCGCGGCGACCTCGTCGAGCCGCGCCGGATCGCAGCCCGACAGCGACAGGCGCGTGCCCGGGGCGGCATAGGCCCGGGCCAGCGCGGCGCCGATGCCGCTGCTGGCGTCGGTGATCAGGATCGAGGTCGGGTTCATCATGGCCGCCGGTTCCGTGCGCGGCGGCTTGTTGCCCCGCTGACCGGACTATATAAGAGGGCCGTCGAATCTGACATCGAACGAAAGCGGGCGGAGATCGTGGGCATATCCAGCATGACCGGGTTCGCCCGGAGCGGCGGCGAACACGGCGCGTATGCCTGGACCTGGGAACTGAAGAGCGTCAACGGCCGCGGCCTCGACCTGCGCTGCCGGCTTCCCGCCGGCCATGACGGCCTGGAGCAGCGGGTCCGGGCCGAGGCCGGCCAGCGCTTCCGGCGCGGCAACATCACGATCAACCTGCAACTGCAGCAGAGTGCCGGCGAGGGCACGGTGCGCGTCAACGAGGCCGTGCTGGCGCAGCTCGTGGCGGTGATGCAGGACCTGGAGACGCGGATCGTCGCCGCGCCGCCGCGGCTGGACGGCCTGCTGGCGCTGCGCGGCGTCATGGAGATCGCCGAGCCGGCGGAGACCGAGGACGAACGCGCGGCGCGCGAGGGCGACATGCTGGCCAGCCTGGACGAGGCGTTGGACGGCCTGGTCGAGGCGCGCCGGGCCGAGGGCGAGCGGCTGGCCTCGGTCCTGGCCGCGCAGCTCGCCGAGATCGAGACGCTGGTCACGGCCGCGGCCGGCGCCGCCGAGGCGCAGCCGGCGGCCTTGAAGGCGCGGCTGCACGAGCAGGTCAGGGCGCTGTTGGACGAGGCGCCGGCGCTGCCGGAAGACCGCCTGACGCAGGAGGTCGCGCTGCTGACGGTGAAGGCCGACGTGCGCGAGGAGATCGACCGTCTGGGATCGCACCTGACGGCGGCGCGCGAGCTGCTGGCGGCGGGCGGCGAGGCCGGCCGCCGGCTGGACTTCCTGGCCCAGGAGTTCAACCGCGAGGCCAACACCCTGTGCGCCAAGTCGGCCGGCCCCGAGCTGACCGCGATCGGCCTGGAGCTGAAGGCGGTGATCGACCGGCTGCGCGAGCAGACCCAGAACATCGAATAGGACGGGCCCGGGCGTGACCACGGTGCAGATCGAGCGGCGGGGCCTGATGCTGGTGCTGTCGTCGCCGTCGGGTGCCGGCAAGACGACGATCTCGCGGCGCCTGCTGGATCGGGACGACGAGATCGTCATGTCGGTCTCGGCGACGACGCGGCCGCCGCGCCCCGGCGAGCGGGAAGGGGTCGACTATCTGTTCGTCGACCCGCTGGAATTCAACCTGATGGTCAACCGCGACGAGCTGCTGGAGCACGCCAAGGTCTTCGACCACTATTACGGCACGCCGGTGGCGCCGGTCGAGGCCGCGCTGTCGGCCGGGCGCGACGTGCTGTTCGACATCGACTGGCAGGGCACCCAGCAATTGGCGCAGCGCGCCCGCGACGACCTGGTCTCGGTGTTCATCCTGCCGCCGTCGACGGCTGACCTGGAGCAGCGCCTGAAGTCGCGGGCCCAGGACAGCGACGATGTCGTCGCCCGGCGCATGGCCAAGGCGGCGGACGAGATCAGCCACTGGGCGGAATACGACTATATCGTCGTCAACGACGACATCGATGCCTGCCTGGCCAAGGTGCGGGCGATTCTGGTCGCCGAACGGGCGCGGCGCGAGCGCCAGATCGGCCTGTTGAACTTCGTCAAGCTGCTGCGCGACGGACAATAGGCCGTCGCCCGCGATGCCTTGAGCGACCGTCCGCATGAAGCGCCGCTTGCCATCCCTGAACGGACTGCGCGCGTTCGAAGCCGCGGCGCGGCACCAGAGCTTCACGCGGGCCGCCGATGAGCTGTCGGTCACGCAGACGGCGATCAGCCACCAGATCAAGCGGCTGGAGGAGCAGCTCGGCCAGCGCCTGTTCATCCGCCGCAACCGCCGGCTGCTGCTGACCGAGGCGGCGCAGGAGCTGCTGCCGGCCGTGCGCACGGCCTTCGACGGCCTGAACGCCGCCGTCGAGCAATTGTCGCGCAGCGACCGCAGCGGCAGCCTGACCGTGAGCACGGTGATCTCGTTCACGACGAAATGGCTGGTGCCGCGGCTGGCCGGCTTTCAGGCGGCCTATCCGGAGATCGACGTGCGGATCACGGCCTCGGCCGATCTGGTCGACTTCAGCCGCGACGACGTCGACATGGCGATCCGCTACGGCCATGGCGACTGGCCGGGCCTGCGGGTCGACCGGCTGATCTGCGAGGACGTGTTCCCGGTCTGCAGCCCGTCCCTGATGCGGGGCGCGACGCCGCTGCGACGGCCGGTGGACCTGGCCCATCACACCCTGCTGCACGTGACCAGCTACCAGGAAGACTGGCAGGTCTGGCTGACGGCGGCCGGCGTCGACGGCGTCGACTATCGCCGCGGCCTCAGCTTCGACCTGGCGTTCCCGGCGCTGCAGGCGGCGATCGACGGCGTCGGCGTCGCGCTGGGCCGCAGCACCATGGTCGAGGCCGATATCGCCGCCGGGCGCCTGGTGGTGCCGTTCGACGTGGCCCTGCCGCTGCAGGCGGCCTACTACGTGGTTTCGCCCGAGGAGACCGCCGAGCGGCCGAAGATCAAGGCCTTCCGCGACTGGCTGCTGTCGACGATCCCGGCCTGAATCTCAACCGGCCCAGAGCCGGGCCAGGCGGCAGAAGTCCTCGACCGACAGTTCCTCGGCCCTGGCGGTGGGCGGGATGCCGGCCTCGGTCAGCAGGCTCTCGGCCTCCCGCGTCACGGGCTTCAGGCTGGCGCGCAGCATCTTGCGGCGCTGGCCGAAGGCGGCCGCGACCAGCCGCGACAGGCGCTCCGGATCGGCCGGCGCGAGCGGCGCCGGCCGTGGCGACAGGCCGACCACGCTGGAGGCGACCTTGGGCGGCGGCGTGAAGGCCCTGGCGGGCAGGTTGAACAGCAGCGCCGGCGCCAGCCGCCACTGCACCATGACCGAGAGCCGGCCATAGGCCTTGCCGCGCGGCGCGGCGCAGAGCCGCTCGGCGACCTCTTTCTGGAACATCAGCGTGAAGCCGCTGAACAGGTCCAGCCGGTCGAGCCATTTCAGCAGCAGGGCGGTCGAGATGTTGTAGGGCAGGTTGGCGACCACGGCCGCGGGCCGGTCCAGCACCGCTGCCTCGTCGAGCGTCATGGCGTCCTCGGCCACGATCCGCAGCCGGTCGGGATAGGCGGCCGCCAGCTCGTCGAGCGCCGCCAGGCAGCGCTCGTCGCGCTCGACCGCGACGACGCGGCCGGCGCCGGCCTGCAGCAGCGCGCGGGTCAGGCCGCCGGGGCCGGGGCCGACCTCGAATACGGTGCGGCCCCTGAGGTCGCCGGCGGCGCGGGCGATCTTGGCGGTCAGATTGAGGTCGAGCAGGAAATGCTGGCCCAGCGACTTGCGGGCCGCCAGGCCGTGTCGGGCGATAACGTCGCGCAGCGGCGGCAGCGCCGGCCCGGGCGCTGGCTCAGGCATGCAGGCCCGACCGCCGGGCCGCGATCTCGGCCGCCGTGCGCAGGGCCGCCACCAGGCTGGCCTCGCTTGCCCGGCCGCTGCCGGCGAGCGTCAGCGCCGTGCCGTGGTCGGGCGAGGTGCGCACGATCGGCAGGCCGAGGGTGATGTTGACGCCGCGTTCGAAGTCAAGCGTCTTGAGCGGGATCAGCGCCTGGTCGTGGTACATGCAGATGGCGGCGTCGTAGGTGGCGCGGGCCGCGGCATGGAACATGGTATCGGCCGACAGCGGCCCGGCGGCGTCGATGCCGCGCGCTCGAAGCGCGGCGATCGCCGGCTCGATGATGTCGATTTCCTCGCGGCCGAGGAGGCCGGCCTCGCCGGCATGCGGGTTCAGGCCGGCGACG
>JANQKO010000654.1 GCA_028281075.1 Alphaproteobacteria bacterium
ACCGGCTATGGCGGGCCGCTCAACATCATCCGCACGGTGCGCGAATACGAGCGTGCCGGCGTCAGCGCGATCCAGATCGAGGATCAGGTCTGGCCGAAGAAATGCGGCCACGAGCTGGGCCGGCGGATCGCCGACGTGACCGAGATGAGCGGCCGGATCAAGGCCGCGGTCGACGCCCGGCGCGACGACGACTTCGTGGTCATCGCCCGCACCGACGCCCGCACCACCGAGGGCATCGACGCGGCGCTCGACCGGGCGGCAGCCTATGCCGAGGCCGGTGCTGATGTGCTGTTCGTCGAATCGCCCGAGAGCGAGGACGAGATGCGGGCGATCAACGCCCGGCTCGACCGGCCGACGCTCGCCAACATGGTCGAAGGCGGCCGCACGCCGTTCCTGCCCGCCGACCGGCTGTCGCAACTCGGCTACGCCATCGCCATCTTCCCGAACTCGCTGACCCGCCTGCTGGGACGCGTGGGCGAGGACCTGCTGGAGACGTTGATGAAGACCGGCACCACGGAGAGCTGGCGCGACCGCATGTTCGACCACCGCCAGCTCTGGGACCTGTTCGACTACGACCGCTGGCTGGAGCTGGAACGGCGGTTCCAGAAATAAGCAAGGGAAGATTCACCACGGAGGCACGGAGGACACGGAGAAACAAAAAGGCTGGTTGGCGCGAAGCGCCGAAAGAAGTTCTTTGTTTCTCTGTGTCCTCGGTGCCTCCGTGGTCAAACAGCGTTTTAGGGGAGGAGTATGGCATGGAGCGGGTTGCCTATTCGCCGATCGTCGAGCGGCCGCCGCTCGTATGGCCGGGCGGGGCGCGGGTGGCGCTGTGGGTCTGTCCCAACATCGAGCATTACCAGTATCTGCCGGGGCCGGTCAGGGTGCGCGATCCCTGGCCGCGCATGCCGCATCCCGACGTGCTGGGCTACGGCATCAAGGACTATGGCAACCGGGTCGGCATGTGGCGGCTTTTCGAGTCGATGGACCGGCTCGGCATCAAGTGCACGGTGTCCCTGAACCTGGCGGCGTTCGAGCACTACCCCGAGATCCTGGCCGCCTGCGAGGCGCGCGGCTGGGACTATTTCAGCCACGGCATCTACAACACCGAATATCTCTGGGGCATGCCGGAGGACGAGGAGCGGGACTATGTCCGCGACAATATCGAGACCTTCCGGCGGCTGACCGGGCGCCAGCTCGCGGGCTGGTTCTCGCCGGCCGTGTCGCACACGCTGAACACGCCCGACCTGGTGGCCGAGGCCGGCATCAAGTATTTCTGCGACTGGTTCCACGACGACCAGCCGTTCCCCATGAACGTGCGCAGCGGCCGGCTGATCACGCTGCCCTATTCCATGGAGCTGAACGACGCGGTGCTCTACAACCAGCCGTTCGAGGCCGACGATATGGGCCGGATGATCCGCGACTATTTCGACCAGCTCTATGCCGAGACCGGCCGCGACGGCACCGGCGGCGGCCGGGTCATGTGCGTGGCGCTGCACCCCTACTGGGTCGGCCAGCCGCATCGCCTGAAGCCCATCGAGGACGCGCTCGACTACGTGATCGGCCATGACGGCGTCTGGCAGGCGACCGGCGAGGAGATTGCCGACTGGTATTACGAATACCATTGGGACGCGGTGCAGGCGCATATCGCGGCCAGCCGGGAGGCCCGCCATGCGTAAGCCGCACCCGCCCGGCATGGACCATGCGCACTACGCCTATTCGCCGCTGCCGCAACGGCCCGGGCTGGTCTGGCCGGACCGCGCGCGGCTGGCGCTCTGGACCGTGCTCTACCTGGAGTATTACGAGCTGGACCCGCCCGAGGGCAGCCACCGCGACCCGCGCTATCGCGGCGAGTTCGGCAATTACACGCCGGAATACCGTACCTACTCGACGCGGGAATACGGCAACCGCGTCGGCTTCTTCCGGGTGCTGGAGGTGCTGGACAAGTACCGGCTGCCGGTGACGGTGGCGGTGAACGCGGCGGTCTGCGAACGCTATCCCAACCTGATCGCGCAATGCCGCGCGCGCGGCTGGGAGTTCGCGGCCCACGGCACGCACGCGACGCGCATGCTCAACAGCGGCATGGACGCGGCGGCCGAGCGCGCCTATATCGCGGCATCGGTCGACGCGGTCGAGACGGCGACCGGCCGGCGGCCGCGCGGCTGGATCGGCCAGGACATGGGCGAGACCGCCCGCACGCCCGGCCTGCTGGCCGACGCCGGCCTCGACTGGCTCGGCGACTGGCCGAACGACGACCAGCCCTACATGCTGACGCTCGACCGGCCGATGGTGTCGCTGCCGTACCATGTCGACTGGGACGACGCCCAGCTCATCTGGCTGCGGCGCATCGCCACCTGGCGCTATCCCGAAATCGTCGGCGCGGCCTTCGACCGGCTCTACGCCGAAGGCGCCACGGACGGGCGGATGATGAGCCTCGGCATCCATCCCTGGATCTTCGGCCAGGCGCACCGCATCCGCTATCTCGACGCGGCGCTGGCGCACATCATGGGCCATGACGGCGTCTGGGCGACGACGGCGGGCGCCATCGCGGATGCCTACCGCGACGGGCAGCCCGCGTGAGATTGATCGACGCGGCCCGCGTGGTGCGCAGCAAGAATGCCGGCCCGCGCGCCGATGTCATCGGCTGCGACATGGGCTCGGCCGATCCGGCCCCCGACTATCTCGGCGCCAGGCGCATGGCGACCTCGTCCGAGCTGACCCGGCGCGACCTGGCGTCGCTGTTTCCGGTGACCGTCGAGGCACTCTGACCTCTGTCCTGTCTGTCTCTCCGTATTGCGAGAATTGGTGGTGCTTCATGCAATCTTTGCGAGGCCTACCTTGATCGGTGTCAAGGCCGCCGGGCGGCGGTCGGGCGATGGTGGCGCCGTCGCGCCGCGTTGGGTATGCGGCCTGTTTGGGGAGATGGGTCATGTCGGAGGTGTTGGACGAATTGCGGCGGGATCACGCCAATCTGGCCCGGCTGCTGGACGCGCTGGAGCACCAGCTCGGGGTCTTCGACGGGGGCGGGCGTCCGGACTATGACGTCATTACCGGGGTGATCGACTACTGCCTGAGCTATCCCGACCGCTATCATCACCCCAAGGAAGATCTGGTGCTGGCCAAGCTGCGGCTGCGGGACCCGGCGGCCTACGAGAAGGTCCGCAACCTCGACCAGGAGCACCGCAAGCTCGCCGATCTGACGCGCCGCTTCCGGGCGCTGACCGAGGAAGTGCTGCACGACGCCGAGATCCCGCGCGCCGAGTTCTCCGAAACCGTCCGCGAGTTCATCAACACCTACCGGCAGCACATGGCCTGGGAGGACGACGGCCTGTTCAAGCCGGCCGAGCACAGCCTGGAAGACCAGGACTGGCGCGAGATCACGGGCGAGATCGCCGGCGCCGCCGACCCGCTGTTCGGCCCCCAGGTGGCCAAGGAGTTCGAAGCCTTGCGCCGGGACATCGTCGACATGGACCGTGGCGTGCTTTAGCAGGCTGCTGACATGATCCGATATCGCGGCTGACCATCCTTCGAGACAGCCCCTATCGGGGCTTCCTCGGAGCCTGTGAAGAAATGACTTCCGACCCAAGGAAAGCCGTCATGCTGGCGCAGGCCAGCATCCAGCGGCATCGCAACCTGTTCAAA
>JANQKO010000661.1 GCA_028281075.1 Alphaproteobacteria bacterium
GCTCCCCCACCCGGCCACCCAACGACAGTATCCTATGGGTGGCCGGGTGGGGGAGCGGGCCGACAAGGTCACAAAATGGGCCGACAGGCCCATTTTCAATAAGCTGCCCTACGCGCCGGTCGCCGGTGGCGGCGCTGGCGTGGCGGCCGGCGGCGCGGCGAAATGCGCCCAGACCTGGCGGCCGCCGCGATTGTCGAGATAGTTCAGCAGCGCCAGCACCGGCCGGTGGTCGTAGCGCCGGCCGGCATCCGTCATCAGCGCCTCCGCCGCCTGCTCGAAGCTGAGCGCGCCGCGATAGGCCCGCGGGCTGATCATGCCGACGAAGGCGTTGGCGACGGCGACGATGCGGGCGGCCAGCAGGATGCGTTCGCCGGCCAGGCCCTGCGGCGTGCCACTGCCGTCCCAGGCCTCCTGGAGCTGCCGGATGGTCTCGACCACGGGACCGTCGAACGGCACGCCTTCCAGCAGGTCGGCGCTGGTCAGGATGCTGTCGCGGATCGTCGCCAGTTCCTCGGACGTCAGGCCCTCGGTCTTGGTCAGCACCGCCTCGGGCACCAGGATCTTGCCGAGATTCATCAAGGCGCCGGCCACCGCCGCGGTCTCCTGCTCGGCTTCGCCGAGCGACATCTCGCCGGCGATGGCGTGGGCGACCTCGGCGACGCGGGCCGAATGGTTGGCCGAATAGGGATCGCGCCGGTCGACCACGCCCAGCAGCGTCGCGATCAGTTGCCGCAGCGTGTCCTCGCGCCGCTCGCGCTCGACCACCAGCTCGGTCACGTCGTTGTGGATCATCAGCGTGGCCCCGGCATAGGCGGTGCCGTCGGCCAGCGGCACGTGATCGGCCTTGACCACGCGCTGCCCATCGTCGTCGTCGCGCAGCTTGACGACCTCGCTGACGCCGCCATCGGCGGCCACCTGGCCGTTCAGGCGCTCGAACACATCGGCCCGCGCCGGCCCCAGCACGGCGCGCATGCTCTTGCCCAGCATCTCGTCCGCCAGCAGGCCGGCCTGCCGGGCCGCCAGCGCGTTGGCGAAGGTGTAATTGCCGTCGCCGTCGATCACGCTGATGCTGGTCGGCTGGCCGTCGGCGACCGTGCGCAGAAACCGGCTCAGCGCCTCGAAGCGCTCGGTCGAGCGCCGGAACCGATCGGCCGCGGCCGAGGCGCGCACCGAGGTGCCGTGGCGCCAGACCGCCACCAGCGCGAAGCCGGCGACGCCGATGCCCAGCAGCAGCACGATCAGCAGGGTCCGCAGCCGCCGGTCGGTCTCGGCCAGGGCCTCGTCGCGGTCGACCTTGCGCATCAGCACCCAGGGCACGCCGGCGATGGCCCGGCCGGTCGCCAGGACGCGATGGCCGGCATAGTCGCTGAAGACGCCGAAATCGCCGGGCCGGTCCAGCATCGCCGCCGCGGCCAGCTCCGGCGTGTCGGCGGCCAGCCGCAGGCCCAGCGCCGGCGAGCCGTCGCGCAGCGGCGACAGGTATTCGATGCCATCGTCGCCGGCGCGCAGCAGCGCGACCTCGGCCGTGTCCAGAATTTCGCCCGGCTGCCGCAGCCGCCCGAACAGCGCGTCGCCGACGGGCCGCAGGCCGGCCACGAAGCCGACCACGCTGTCGGCCGTGTTGTCGCCCTGCAGCGCGAAGACCGGGGCCAGGAAGCCGATGGACGGCCGGTCGCCCGGGCCGGCATGCAGGTCGATAAGGCCCGGCTCGCCGCGCGCCGCGCCGGCCAGCAGGGGCGCCACATGAGTGCTCAGATCCGGCAGTTCCGGCGTCGCCACCAGCACCGCGCCGTCCGCGTCCAGCACCGCCAGCCCCGCCTGCGGCAGCCGCTCGACATTCGCCGGCACGTCGGGACCCAGCGCCGGCGTGTCATAGCCGCCGCGCGCCGCCGCCACCGTCAGCAGGTTGCCGAGGTATTCCGCCTGCGCCTCGGCCGTGGCGCGGGCCTTGCGGTCGCGCGTCTTGCCGCGGTTCGCCGCCTGCTCGGTCAGGAAGAGCTGCACCGTCGCGTTCCCGGCCAGACCGCCCACCGTGCGGCGCTGCGCCGCCAGCCAGTCGGCCACCGCGGCCGCCCGACTGTCGGCGACAATGCCCAGCCGGATCTGCCAGGACCGCAGGTCGCGCTGGCGCTCGGCCTCGACGAAGGTCAGCACCGCCGCGATGCCGGCGACCGCCAGCGCCGCCAGCACGAAGGCCGCGGTCGCCACCACGAAGGCGGCCCGCATGCCCGGCCGGCGGCTGGATTCGTCAACGATACTGACCACGTCTCGTCTCCTCCGGCGCGGCGCCCGCGGACGGACGGGACGTTCCGTGCCGCCAAGGGCGGGGCGTTAAGCCGCATTTAACGACCTGCCGGCAAGCTCGAACCGGGCAGGCCTTCCACCGCTGCTATACGGGGCAACCGGAAACATATGGTTAATGCAACCTTTCACCGCGGTGTTCGGCACGGTCGCCGGGCCGTGCTGCTGGCGCTCGCCGCCGCCGCCCTGGCCTGGGCACCGGCCGCCGAGGCCCGGCCGAGCGTCGGCGGCATCTTCGGCTATACCGAGGTGCGCAGCGACGACCTGGGCCCGTTCGTGAAATGGACCGGCATGCTGGACCGCTTCCTGCTGGAAGACGGCGAGGCCGGCGGCGACTGCACCTCGACCAGCTACAACGCCTGCCATCACCAGGAATGGCAAGCACTGATCGCCGACCTGCGCGGCCAGGACCTCGAGGCCCAGCTCGAACGGGTCAACCGGTTCATGAACCAGCGCCGTTACATCGTCGACCCGATCAACTGGGGCGTGCGCGACTACTGGGCGACCCCGCGCCAGTTCTTCCGCAAGCAGGGCGATTGCGAGGACTATGCCATCGCCAAGTACCTGACCCTGCGCGCGCTCGGCGTGTCGGACGCGCAGATGCGCATCGTCGTGCTGCAGGACCTCAATCTCGGCATTCCGCACGCCGTTCTGGCCGTCGCCACGGCCGACGGCACCATGATCCTGGACAACCAGATCAGCCAGGTCGTCGACGCCCGGGTGATCCGGCACTACCAGCCGATCTATTCGATCAACGAACGCGCCTGGTGGCTGCACCGCCCGCCGGGCTGAACGGCCACCACACCCGGTCATTGCCGGACCTGATCCGGCAATCCAGGCGGCGCCTGCCCCGCGCGCGGTTCCGGATCACCGGGTCAAGCCCGGTGACGACGAAGAACGCGGCGGCGGCCGGGATCACGTCTTCGTTCGCATCGAATAGTCGTTGAGCCAGGCGGCCAGCGCCGTATCGTCGAGCTCGCCCGCGGCCAGCGCCATGATGACGTTCACCACGTCCACTTCCGGCGGATCGAAGACATAGCCGTTCAATTCAATGAACGTATGCGCCGCGATATAGCCCGTACGCTTGTTACCATCGACAAAGGGATGATTTCGGACAATGCCGGCACAATATGCGGCCGCCAATTCGGGCAACGTGACATTCTCCCCATAGGCGGCAAGGTTCCGGGGTCTGTCCAGCGCGCTTTCGAGCAGGCCGAGATCGCGGATACCGTGCGGACCGCCGAAGACATTGGCCTGCTGGGCATGAATCACTTTGACCAGCTCGACGCTCAACCAACGCGGCGTCATCAACCTTGGGCGAGTTTCCTAAGGGCATTGGGGTACTTCCGCATAACCTTACGGCTGATTTCCAATGCTTCAGCGAAGTCCTGATCATACGGCGTCAGCAGCATACCGTCCGGCGTATGCACAACGTACAGCTCGCTGCCCTCGCTAAAACCGAATTCGCCAACCATGTCCTTTGGGAATGTAACCCCGAGCGAGTTGCCCTGTTTCCGGATCGTCAATTTCTTGGTCATCTCGTAAGACTTTCAAGCCCTGTAATACATTTGTATTTTGCCACAATATCGCACTTCGCACCACGCGGTTTTGACGCCCTGAGCATCTGCCCTGCAGCCGGTTTCGGCGCTGGCGCGCCGGCCATTGATCGAGCGCAGTTGCCCGCGCCGTCACCATGCTAGCCTCGACATTCCATCACCGCCGAGCCGAGCATGTCCCGCGAAACCGCCCCGCCGCCGATCCTGAAACGCTCGCTGTCGCTGCCGCTGCTGACGCTCTACGGCGTCGGCACCACGGTCGGCGCCGGGATCTACGTGCTGATCGGCAAGGTCGTCGGCGAGGCCGGCGTCTACGCGCCGCTGTCGTTCCTGCTGGCGGCGGCGCTGGCCGGCCTGTCGGCATTGTCCTTCGCCGAGATGTCGGCGCGGTTCCCGATGAGCGCCGGCGAAGCGGTCTATGTGCGGGAGGGCCTGGGCTGGCGGCCGCTGGCCCTGCTGGTCGGCCTGCTGGTGGTCGCCGCG
>JANQKO010000031.1 GCA_028281075.1 Alphaproteobacteria bacterium
TCTCGGCGGCACCGGCCCGCTCCCCCGCCCGGCCAGCCAACGAGCGTATCCTGAATTGGGTGGCCGGGTGGGGGAGCGGGCCGGCAACGGCATTTTCAACTGGACACCGAGGAGCCGCAGATGAACGTGTTTCACCGCCTCGACGCCATGCCGCCGTTCGACGACGAGGAAAGCCTGCTGCTGGACGCGGTGCGGGCGATGTGCCGGGACCGCATCGCGCCCCGGGCCGGGGCCTATGACCGTTCGGCCGAATTCCCCTGGGACAATGTCCGCGACATCAACGAGCTGGCGCTGAACAGCCTGTTCATCCCCGAGGATTATGGCGGCGTCGGCCTGTCCTACGCGGTCTATCTCGAATGCGTGCGCGAGATCTCCAAGGCCTGCGCCGCCACCGGCATCATCTGGTCGACCACCTTCCACGGCATCAAGCCGGTGATCGACTTCGGCAGCGAGGAACAGAAGCGCCGCCTGCTGCCCGGAATCGCCGAGGGCGGCCTCGCCGCGCTCTGCATCACCGAGCCGTCGGCCGGCTCGGACGCCACCGGCATGACGACGACCTTCACGCCCGACGGCGACGACATCGTCGTCAGCGGCGGCAAGACCTTCATCACCAACGGCGACGTCGCCGACGTGCTGCTGGTGTTCGGCAAGTGGTCCGAGATCGACGACGACCGCGGCTCGATCTCGGTGCTGGCCATGGAGAAGGGCACCGATGGCCTGAACGTGCTGCGCCGGGAAGAGAAGATGGGCGTGCGCGCCTCGTCGACCGCCACGCTGTCGTTCGACGGCTGCCGGGTGCCGCGCGCCAACCTGCTGGGTGGTCCCGGCGCCGGCCTGAAGATCCTGTTCGCGGCGCTGAACAAGTCGCGGCCGTCGGTCGCGGCCCAGGCGCTCGGCATCGCGCGGGCCGCCTTCGAGGACGCCGTCGGCTACATCAACACGCGCCGGCAGTCCGGCCGCAGCATCATCGAGTTCCAGGGCATCCAGTTCATGCTGGCCGACATGGCGACCGACCTCGCCATGTGCGAGAACTGGCTCTGGCGCGTCGCCGGCATGATCGACGGCGGCGAGACGGATGTCGGCATCGAGGCCTCGATGCTGAAGATGCGGGCGTCCGACCTCGCCATGCGTATCGCCACCGACGCCGTGCAGCTCCATGGCGGCTATGGCTACTGCGCCGACTACCGGGTCGAGCGGCTGATGCGCGACGCCAAGATCTGCCAGATCTGGGAGGGCACGAACCAGGTGCACCGGCAGCTCATCGGCCGCAGCTTCATCGAACGCTGACGCGCAGGCCCGCCGTCAAGGTGGTGCTGGCCGGCGGCCGCGATTAAAATCATTTCTCCTACCGCTTTCCCGAACCGCACCGGGGATATCCGCACCATGAGCGTACCCTTGTTCACGTCCTACGACATGCGCGGGCTCGGCCTGCCGAACCGCGTCGTCGTCTCGCCCATGTGCCAGTACATCAGCGAGCAGGGCTCGGCCAACGACTGGCACCTGATGCATCTGGGCCAGTTCGCCATGGGCGCGGCCGGCCTGGTGATCACCGAGGCGACGCATGTCTCGCCGGTCGGCCGGATCACGCATAAATGCCTCGGCCTCTATTCCGACGAGAACGAATCGACGCTGAAGCGGGTGGTCGACTTCTGCAAGACCCACGGCGTCGCCGCCATGGGCATCCAACTGGCCCATGCCGGCCGCAAGGGCTCGACCCATCCGCCCGGCGCCGGCGGCAAGCCGCTTGGCCCGGACGGCGATCCCTGGGAGACGGTGGCGCCCTCGGCGCTGCCCTATGCCGAGGGCTGGCACACGCCGCGCGCGCTCGACCGCGACGGCCTGGAAGAGATCAAGCAGCAGTTCGTCGCGGCGACACAGCGCGCCATCCGCATCGGCTTCGACCTGATCGAGTTCCATGCCGGCCACGGCTACCTGCTGCACCAGTTCCTGTCGCCGATCAGCAACCGGCGCCAGGACGACTATGGCGGCAGCCTGGAAAACCGCCTGCGCTTTCCGCTGGAATGCTTCGCCGCCGTGCGGGCGGCCTGGCCGGCGGACAAGCCGCTCGGCGTGCGGGTCTCGGCCACCGACTGGGTCGACGGCGGCTGGACGCCCGAGGAGACGGTGATGTTCGCCCGCGAGTTGAAGAAGCTCGGCTGCGATTTCATGGACATCACCACCAGCGGCCTCGATCCGCGCCAGCAGATCCCGGTCGGCCCCGGCTATCAGGTGCCGTTCGCCGCCAGGGTCAAGGCCGAGGCCGAGATCACCACCATGGCGGTCGGCATGATCACCGAGCCGCAGCAGGCGAACGAGATCATCGCCGACGGCCGGGCCGATTTCGTCATGCTGGCCCGCGGCATGATGTGGAACCCGCGCTGGGCCTGGCACGCGGCCGAGGCGCTGGGCGTCGATACCGAATACGCGCCGCAATACGCCCGCTGCCATCCGGCGCGCTGGCCGCAGGCCTTCGCGCAGCGCCGGGCCGCCGAATAGGATCGCCAGATGACCTACGTGCCGCCGCCCGGCGATGATTGGGAACGCATGACACCAGCCGCCGCCGGCATGGATTCCGGCCGCCTGGCCGAGGCCGTCGACTTCGCCGAGAGCCACGAGACGGAATGGTCGCGCGACCTCGCCGAGCAGATCGCCAAGGGCGCCTTCGAACCGGCGCCCTGGAACGAGATCCTCGGCCCCACCAAGCCGCGCGGCGGCCCCAACGGCCTGGTCCTGCGCGACGGCTGCATCGTCGCCGAATGGGGCGATACGGGCCGCGTCGACCTGACGTTTTCGGTGACCAAGAGCTATCTCGCGATCCTGGCCGGCATCGCCGTCGCCGACGGCCTGATCCGTGGCGTCGACGATCCGGTCCGCGACTATGCGCTCGACGACGGCTTCGACGGCGAACATAACGGCGCCATTACCTGGCGGCACCTGCTGCAGCAGACCAGCGAGTGGGAGGGCACGCTCTGGGACAAGCCGGACCAGGACGACCGCCACCGCCAGGTCGGCCCGGGCAAGTCGAACGACCGCAAGGGCACCCACCGCGACCTGAACACGCCCGGCAGCCATTGGGAATACAACGACGTGCGCGTGAACCGGCTCAGCCTGTCGCTGATGCAGGTCTTCCGCCGGCCCCTGCCCGAGGTCCTGAAGGAACGCGTCATGGACCCGATCGGCGCCTCGGACACCTGGGAATGGCACGGCTACCGCAATTCCTGGGTCGAGATCGACGGCCGCCGCATGCAGTCGGTCTCGGGCGGCGCCCATTGGGGCGGCGGCATGTGGATCGGCTCGCGCGACCATGCCCGCATGGGCCTGCTGATCGCCGATGGCGGCCGCTGGGGCGGCCGGCAGATACTGGACCCGGGCTGGATCGCGGAGATGCTGACGCCGGCCGCGCGCAACCCGATCTACGGCTATCTCTGGTGGCTGAACACCGGTCAGGCGAACTGGGCCGGCGTGCCGGCCGACAGCGTCTCCGCCGTCGGTGCCGGCAACAGCATCGTCTGGCTGCACGCGCCGTCCAGGCTGGTCGTGGTCGCCCGCTGGATCCGGGACACCGCCATCGCCGGCCTGCTGGCCCGGGTCATGGTGGCGCTCGATTGAGGTCGGCCCGCGTCGATCGGTGCCCGATAGCCGACCCTTCGAGACGGCCGCTGCGCGACCGCCTCAGAGCGTGTGAATGAATTGCTCACGACCCACAAGAAGCCGTCATGCTGGCGCAGGCCAGCATCCAGCGGCATCGCAACCTGTTGAAAAACAACAAACGTGGATCCTGGCCTTCGCCAGGATGACAACCTG
>JANQKO010000032.1 GCA_028281075.1 Alphaproteobacteria bacterium
GACGCTGCGCATCAGCGCCTCGAAGGCGGCCGGGCTCAGTTGCGGCCGGGTCGCGTCCGCCGGCGCGGTGTCGGTCGCGCCGGCCGCCGGCGCCAGTGCCGCGACCTGGGTCGGCGCCGCCGGCGTGTCGTCGCCGGTCACGGCCGCCAGCACCGTGGCGCCGATGTCCTGGCCGGCGATCTCCTCGACCGCCAGGTTCGCCATGGCCGCCGCGGCGCCGACCGGGCCGCCGAACAGCGCGCCGCCGGCGAGCCGCGCCCCCGGCGCCAGCTCGTCGCCGGTCAGCGCGCGATAGACCGTGCCGACGATGGGCAGGTGCTGCAGCGGATTGATCGTGTCCAGGAAGTCGCCGAAGGTGAAGCCGTCCTCGCCCCAGAACCCCTTGCCGGCTTTGTTGACCGGCATGGCCTCCGGCTCATGCCAGTAGGTGGCGCCATTGCGCTCCCGCGCCTCCGGCGGCGACAGCATGATCGAGGAACCCGGGCTGACCGTCATGCAAACGGTTAAGCAAATCCCGCGCCATGATGAAGATCAATAAAGTCAACGGTTTAGATGGAAGAATCCAAGGCCGGGCCGGTAGATTTTACCGGCTCGGCGGCGTTTGCCGTGCGGCCTTCTTGATGTCGTCGATTGTCTCGTCGGGATCTGCGTATCCACTCGCGACACCGTCATCCCACAGTTTCCGAAGGATATCGGCCGATCGCCTGCGATCCGACGCGCTGAGAATGGGCGAAGCCGAGTTGGTGCGTGCTCTGGCTCGCGTTCCGGCAGGTTTCTTATCCATGAAACGCTCCTATCAACTCCGGGCAAGATAGCCGATTCGGGCTAAACCCAGCCGTCATGCGTGGGCTTGACCTGCGTATTCGGGAAAGCGTGACGGGCTGCTGGATCGCTGGTGAACACGCTGCCTCAGAACAGATGCCCGCTGCGGCTTTTCTTGGTGGCGAGGTAGAACTCGTTATGGGTGTTGGAGGGGAAGCTGTGGGCCACCCGCTCGGTGACTTCGACCCCCAGCGCCTCCAGGCCGGCGACCTTGTCCGGGTTGTTGGTCAACAGCCGGACCTTCGAGAAGCCGAGCTGGCGCAGCATTTGCGCCGCCGGCAGGAACACCCGCTCGTCGGCGTCGAACCCCAGCCGCAGGTTGGCGTCGACCGTGTCGAAGCCGTCGGCCTGCAGGCGGTAGGCGCGCAGCTTGTTCATCAGGCCGATGCCGCGGCCCTCCTGGGCCAGATACAGCAGCACGCCGCTGCCCGCCTCGCCCATCTGCTTCAGCGCGCCGCGTAATTGCTCGCCGCAATCGCATTTCAGTGAGCCGATCAGGTCGCCGGTGAAGCATTCCGAATGCAGCCGCGTCAGCACCGGCCGCGACCGGTCGGGATCGCCGACCAGGATCGCCAGGTGCTCGATGCCGCCGTCGGCCGGCCGGAAGGCGAAGATCCGCGCGTCCTCGGCGTCGGCCAACGGCACCTTGGCCGAGGTCACCGGCGTCAGCGCCTCGGCCGCCGACGTTTCGTAGGCCATGACGTCCGTCACCTCGGCCGCCAGCAGGTCCCAGTCCGCCGGCAGGGCATCGGCCGCGACCGGCGCCACCACCGCCGCCGGCAGCAGCCGGGCCAGTTTGGCCAGCGCGACCGCGCCACGCTCCGGCGCGCTCGGCGGCCGCTTCTCGCGGTCGAAGGGCCCGCGCAGCGGCTCGCTCAGGTCCGTCGTGGCGTCGGCGAGCGACCGCGCCGCGGCGCTGTCGAGCCAGGCGGTCAGCGGCACCAGGATCGTATCGTGACCCGATGGCCGGATGTTCAACGCCCGCGCCCGCGCGTCGGTCAGCGCCAGCACGGCATGGCCCAGCGTCTTCACCCGGTCGAACATCTGCGGCATCGCCATCTCGGCGGCCAGCGCCACGGCCGCCGTGCCGTCCGGCCCGCGCAGCAGCACCGGCCGGCCGCGCCGGTATTCGGCGATGGCGCGCTCGACCGCGATCAGGGCCCTGGCCCCGCCGCCGGGCGTTTTCTGCTCTGACGTCGTCATACGTTCCCGCAGTTCACCGGACGATCAGACATAGATGATCTTCTCGCCGGTGGGCAACCGGCAGCAGGTGTCGGGCGTTACGTTTGTTTCGAATTCGATGTAGGCGGCTGCCATGCCTTCCTTTGGAGGCCGTATCAATCCTCGTCCCTTAGTTGAGCCTCCAAGAGACGCGCCAGATATCCCTCCATTTCTGAAATATCCAGGTTTCCTTGGCTCCATGCGTGGTCGGCCGCGCGCAGGGCGGCATAGTATGGTTGGCGATCGTCTCGAATCCGCTCGGGGACAATCTTGCGTCCCGGGAGCAGACCGCCGGAACGGACACAAAGGAGATAATAGCAGGTCGCGCGCGCGGTCCTGCCGTTACCTTCGATAAACGGATGGATCCAGTTCAGGCGCCAAATCCCGTAGGCGGCCAATTGCGTGGGGCTGAGAATGAACCAATTCTCGTGAATAAATGATATGAAACGATCCATGAGATCGGAAACTGAATTGAAGTGCGGTGGTATATGATTCCCAACGTAAATTGGTTCTTCACGGAAACGACCGGCAAACTGCGAGATATTTGCGACTGCGATGTGATTTAACGACCAAAGCGTATACTTGTCAAAAGCGGTAGGCCCTTGATCCAAGCCTATATCTATACAATTGGTGAGCAAATCATATTGCCTTAGAAGGTTCTTCTCCTGAATTGTTGTGTATAGATCCGGATTGTTTCCTTCCAATACCAACATTCTCAGTAAAGCCTCGTTTATCCGAGCTTCTCTTTGCAGAGAGGATTCAGCGCGGCTTTATACGCAGGCTTCTTGATGCATTGCGTACCGAATCTTTGGTGATCCGTGAAGATACGGGTGCGTTTCCATAGGCGAAACTTATCCGTTGCTCCTGGAGCTGTTCATCGGTGATTTGCAAGGTCCGGGCGTGCTCCAAGAGCTTGTCCAACTCTGGATGACTTGGGGCAGGACCCAAAAGTGGCTTACGTGCGGCCATCGGAGTCTCTCCCAATTTGGATATTCAGGGTAACCACCGAATCGTGAAACTTATATATAGCCCTCGTGCGACTGGCATGCCAGTTGCCCTGAAATCAGTAGCGTGTGTCGGTAGAGGCGGCCAGAAGCGGACATTTCGGGGCGATTATAGGCTGCCGCCGAGCAGCGGCGGGGCTCACGCCACCTTCTGGTCCGGCGCGCTGTAGAGGTGGCATTCGACCTCGCCGCCGCCGTCGCGGGGGACCGGTGCGGGCGCCAGTTGCGAGCAGCTCGGCATGGCCTTGGGGCAGCGCGGGTGGAAGGTGCAGCCCGACGGCGGGTCGATGGGGTTCGGGAAGGTGGCGCCGAGCTGCGCGTCCGGCACGCCGAGCTCCGGCTCCGGCGTCAGCACCGATTCCAGCAAGGCCTGCGTATAGGGATGCTGCGGCGACTTGAACAGGGCCGCCGTCTCGCCCTGCTCGACGATGCGGCCGAGATACATCACCGCCACCCGGTCGGCCATGTGCTCGACCACGGCCAGGTTATGGCTGATCAGCAGGTAGGTCAGGTTCAGCTCCTTCTGCAGGAGCTGCAGCAGGTTCAGGATCTGCGACTGCACCGAAACATCCAGCGCCGAGGTCGGCTCGTCGCAGATCACCACCTCGGGCTGCATGACCAGTGCCCGGGCGATGGCGACGCGCTGGCGCTGGCCGCCCGAGAGCTGGCTCGGATAGAGGTCGGTGACGCGCCGCGGCAGGCCGACCAGGTCCAGCATCTCCTCCACCTTGCGGTTCCAGTCGGCCGGGTCGCCGATGCCGTGCGTGCGCAGCGGCAGCGAGACGATCGAGCGGATGGTCTTGGCCGCGTTCAGCGACGAATACGGGTCCTGGAAGATCGGCTGGATGCGCCGGGCCAGCTCGCGCCGCGTGAAGCCCGACACGGCCTCGCCGTCGATCAGGATCTCGCCGCCGGTCGGCCGCTCCAGGCCCAGCAGCATCTTGGCGAAGGTGGTCTTGCCGCAGCCGCTCTCGCCCACCAGGCCCAGCACCGAGCCGCGCTCCAATTTGAGCGACAGGCCGTTTACCGCCTGCAACGGCTTCTTCGCCCGCAGCAACCCTTGCGAGACCTGGAACACGCATTCGACGGCCCGCGTCTCCAGCACAGGGACATCCTGGGCGATATGCCGGACGGCGCTGTCGAGATCGTGCACGTGTGGCAGCACGCGGTTGCTTTCCCAGGCCGCGGCATCGTCGGCGTTGGCTGTGGCCGTGCCCGCGTCCAGCACGCAGCGATAGCCGTGATTGTCGGTCACCGCCGTCATCGGCAGCGCCGATGTCGCGCAGTCCTCGCGGGCATAGGCGCAGCGGTTGCGGAACATGCAGCCGCTAACGTCGCCCACCAGGTTCGGCACGATGCCGGGGATCGAGCCCAGCAGCTCGCCGGCCTTGGTCTTGCCCGGGATCGGGATGCAGCGCAGCAGGCCTTGCGTATAAGGATGCATGGGCCGGTTGAACACGGCCGTGCTCTCGCCCTGCTCGACGATCTCGCCGGCATACATCACCGCGACGTCGTCGGCGACGCGGGCGACGATGCCGAGGTCATGCGTGATCAGGATCATGCCGGTCTCGAGCTCGTGCTGCAGCTCGGCCAGCAGGTGCAGGATCTGCGCCTGGATGGTCACGTCCAAAGCCGTCGTCGGCTCGTCGGCGATGATCAGCGCCGGCCCGCACATCAGCGCCATGGCGATCATCACCCGCTGGCGCAGGCCGCCCGAGAGTTGGTGCGGATACTGCTTCAGGCGGTTGCGCGCCGCCGTGATGCCGACCTTCTCGAGCAGGAACACGGCCCGGTCGCGGGCGTCCGACCGGCTGCCGGACTTATGCCGGAGCCAGGCCTCCTCGAGCTGGTTGCCGATCGTGTAGGTCGGGTTCAGCGAGGTCATCGGCTCCTGGAAGATCATCGACATGGTGGCGCCGCGCAGCGTCCACATGCGCGATTCCGGCAGGGCCGAGATATCCTCGCCCTGGAAGGTGATGCGGTCGGCGCTGCGCCGCGCCGCGCGCGGCAGCAGGTTCATCAGCGCCAGCGAGGTCAGCGACTTGCCGCAGCCCGACTCGCCGACGATGCACAGTGTCTTGCCCTTCTCGACCGCGAACGAGATGCCGCGCACGGGATGCAGCATGCCCGCCGCGACGGGGATGTCGACGACCAGGTTCTCGACTTCCAGCAGCGCCGTCACCGGTTCCCCCTCCCTGCTCAGGCCCGCTCGCGCGCCTGCGTCACGTCGCGCAGGCCGTCGCCGAACAGGTTGATCGCCAGCACCAGCAGGAACAGCATCAGTCCCGGCAGCGTCAGCAGCCAGGGATGAAAGAACATGTATTCCCGCGCCTCGTTCAGCATCAGGCCCCAGGACGGTTCCGGCGCCTGCACGCCGAAGCCCAGGAACGACAGCGCCGCCTCCAGCAGGATGGCGTTCGCCATCTCCACCGTGGCCACCACGGTCAGCGAGTTCAGCACGTTCGGGAACACTTCCCGGACGATGATCGACGGCGTCGAGACGCCGATGGCGCGGGCCGCGTTGACGTAATCCATCTCGCGCGCCTGCATGGTGATACTTCGCATGACCACGGCGAAGCGGTCCCAGAGGAACAGGCCCAGTACCAGGATCACGATCTCCAGGCTGGCGCCGAACACGAAGCCCACCGACAGCGCCACCAGGAACACCGGCAGGGCCAGGCGCACGTTGATGATGAAGTTGATGACCAGGTCGACCCGGCCGCCGAAATAGCCGGCCAACACGCCCAGCGTGGTGCCGATGATGCCGGAGATGATCATGGCCGAGAAGCCGATCAGCAGCGACACCTGCGCGCCATAGATCAGCCGCGAGAGATAGTCGCGCCCGACCTTGTCGGTGCCCAGCAGGTGGTCGGGATTGTATTTCGCCGGCGTCGTGTCGGCATGCCAGAACGGCATCTGGATGCGCTTCGACAGGTCGGTGTAATAGGGGTCGTGCGGCGCCAGCAGGGGCGCGGCGAGCGCCACCAGCACCATCAGGACGATGACGCCGGCGCCGAACAGAAAGCTGTAATGGCCGAAGATGCGCCGCCGCAGCTTGGCCAGTGGCGACGGTTCCAGGATCTGCTCGGCGCTGCGGTTGTCGATGGCGACCATGGCGTTCTCCTCAGCGCACCCGGATACGCGGGTCCAGCGCCGCGTTCAGCAGATCCGCCGCCAGCGTCAGCACCACGTAGAAGCAGGCGATGACCAGCACGATCGCCTGCACCACCGGCAGGTCGGCGCGCAGGATCGCGTCATAGCTCAGCCAGCCGACGCCCTTCAGGTTGAAAATCGTCTCGATCACGATCGAGCCGCCGAGCGCGAAGCCGAACTGCACCGCGGTCAGCGACACCACCGGCAGGATGGCGTTCCGAAGCGCGTGCTTGAACATCACGGTCGGCGGGCGCAGGCCCTTGGCCCTGGCCGTGCGGATATAGTCCGAATTCAGCACCTCGATCATGCCGGCCCGCGTCAGCCGCATCAGCGCCGGCGTCGAGTAGTAGCCGAGCGCGATCGCCGGCATGACGAAATGCGCCCAGGTCGCGTTGCCCGAGATCGGCAGCCAGCGCAACTGCACGCCGAACAGGATCATCAGCATCAGCGCGAACCAGAAGGTCGGCAGCGCCTGGCCCAGCACGGCGATGAACAACGCCGTCCGGTCGATCAGCGAGTTCGGCCGGATCGCCGCCAGCACGCCCATGGGGATCGACAGCAGCAGCGCGAAGGCGAGCGCGCAGATGCCCAGCGTCAGCGTCGTCGGAAAGCGCTGCGCCAGCATCACCGAGACCTGCTCGCGGTAATGGTAGGAGGTGCCGAAATCGCCGGTCAGTGCCTTCCCGGCCCAGGCCATGTACTGATACCAGATCGGCTGGTCGAAGCCGTAGATCCGGCGGATCTCCTGGATGTCCTCGGCGCTGGCGGTTTCGCCGGCGATCGCCATGGCCGGATCGCTCGCCAGGTGCGACATGCTGAAGGTCAGCGCCGACACCACGATCAGGATCAGCAGCGCCACGAACAGGCGCTTCAAGGTGTAGGTCAGCATCGCGCACCCCGGTCCTTAGCTTCCGCCCTGCCGCGACGCCCATCCAAAGCGTCATGCCCGGGCTTGACCCGGGCATCCAGGGCCGCCGTCATAAGCCGTTGGAACAAGGTCACGTTCGCGCGCACCTGCAAAGCCCTGCTGGATCCCCGGATCAAGTCCGGGGATGACGCCTGGGAAAATTCGTCAAATCGCATCCGGCGGTCGGGGACGGCCGCGGCAGCGCGGCCGTCCCCGCCGTCGTCAGGCCCGACGGATCACTTCCAGCCGTAGCGGAAGAAGCGCGGGATCTCGTCCGGATAGGGCGTGAAGTCCAGGCTCGCGACGTAGGCATAGTTGCGCACGTGCGAGAACATCGGCAGCCAGTAGACCTTCTCGGTGATCTTCTGGATCGCCTTGGCGTAGTTCTCCTTGCGCACCGCCGGATCGACGTTGGTGTCGCCGGTCTCCAGCCATTGCTTCAGGTCGGGGTCCAGCGCGTAGTCGTCCGGCCCGTGCTTGAAGAAGTGGCTGGTGATCGCCGACATGTCGTTCATGGAGTAGGAACCCCAGTCCATGAAGTACATCGGCGTCTTGCCTTCCCACTGCAGGTCGCGCAGCGCGAAGTAGGGCATCTTGGTGAAGTTGACCTTGATGCCGACCTTGGCGAGATCGCCCATCACCGCCTCGTTCCAGTCGGCCGGACGGAACGAATAGAGGTCGATCTCGAAGCCGTCGGCATAGCCGGCTTCCGCCAGCAGCGCCTTGGCCTTCGACGGATCGAAGGCGTATTTCACCGCGGCGTTCACGTCGCAGCCGAACTGGGTCGGGAAGCAGGGCGTGTGGATCACCTTGGAATCGCCCCGGATCAGGTTCTTGACCAGGGACTCGCGGTTGATGGCATGCGCCATGGCCCGGCGCACGCGCACGTCGGTGGTCGGCTTGAAGCCCGACCGGCCGGCCGCGTCGAAGCCGATATAGCCGGTCCGCATGGTCTCGGCCTGCAGCGCCTCGAAGCCCGGCACGGTCGCGATCTGCTCGACATGGTCGGCCGAGATGTCGGCCGTGAAGTCGATGCCGCCGGCCAGCAGCTCGGCGATCTGCGTCTGCACGTCGGCGATTTCGCGGACGACGATGTTCTCGATCTTGCCGGCGCCCTTCGGGCTGCCCCAGTTGTAATCGTCGTTGCGCTTGAAGACGTATTCCTCGGCCTGCTTGACGCTGACCACTGAATAGGGGCCGGTGCCGACCGGCTTCTTGCCCATGCCGTCCGGGCCGACCTTGGCGTAATACTCGTTCGGATAGATCGTCAGCGGGCCCGACAGGAACTCGAAGGCCTGCGGGAACGGCTTCTTCATGTGCAGGTCGACGGTGTACTGGTCGACCTTCTCGGCGTTCTTGATCCAGTTGACGTTGCGCTGGACCTTGACGCCGTTGTCCGGGTCCGAGATCCAGTTCAGCGTAAACACCACGTCGTCGGCGTCGAACGGCTCGCCGTTGTGGAACGTCACGCCCTGGCGCAGCTTGAAGCGCAGCGTGGTGTCGTTCAGGTACTCCCAGCTCTCGGCCAGCAGACCCTTGAACTCGAAGGTCTTCTCGTCGCGGTAGACGAGCTGGTCCCAGACCATGCGCGAGAACCAGATGCCGGTGCGGTTGGTGTTGAAGTAGTTGTCGACATTCTCGATCGGGCCGGTCGAGCCCCATGCGATGGTCAGCGTGTCGTCATCCTTGCCGGCATGGGCCGCGGCGGCACCAAGGCCGATGGCCGCCGCGAGCATACCGGCCGTAATTGTCCGTATCATCATCGGTCCTCTCCTGTGACTGTTGTTCTTGTTTATGCGGACCGATGTTCACCGATCCGTCACCGGAAGCATAAGCGGGGATTGCCCGACTCGGCAAACCCCATATTGCATTGCAGCAAGGGGCCGGCCGGCGGGCAGGCGAAACGAACGTGATCGGGCATTGGGCAGGACGCCGCCGCGATCACGCGAACAAGGCTTGTATTATATAGTAAAATACCTATAGTCAGATCGATGCCGCCTCGGGGCGAAAAAGCGCTTGCCTGGGTCGGGGGAAGCAAGCGCGCTTTCCTGAAGTTCCCGGCATTGGTCAGGCAGCGCATGGGATTTGCGCTCTATCTCGCCCAGTGTGGGGAGAAGCATGACAGTGCCAAACCGCTTCGCGGATTTGGCGGTACGGGCGTCTTGGAGTTGGTCGAGGATCATGACGGCGACACCTATCGGGCCGTCTACGCCGTTCGCTTTGTCGGGCGTGTTTATGTCCTGCATACATTTCAGAAGAAGTCGAAGAAAGGCATTGCGACACCCCGGCGAGACCTCGATTTGATCAGGCAACGACTTCGGATTGCCGAGGTCGACGATCGGAACCACCGCGCCGGCTGACCGGTCCGACCGTTGGAGGACATTGATGATGGGTGACAGCGATAGACCCGACGTCGAACATGGATCGGGCAACGTGTTTGCCGATATCGGCATGCCGGATGCCGAGGAGCACCTGACCAAGGCCCAACTGGTCATGCGGATTCGGATGATCGTCAAATCGAGAAAGCTCACGCAGCAGGCGGCCGGTGCGATCATCGGCCTGAAGCAGCCCGATGTCTCCAAGCTGCTGCGCGGCGAGTTTCGTGGCTATTCCATCGAGCGGATACTCGGATTTCTTCGGGCCCTGGATCAAGACATCGAAATCGTCGTGAAGCCAAAGGGCCGTGCCAAACGGTCGGCACGCTTGACGGTCAAGGTTGCTTAGGCATGCTGTATCGCGACTACGATCAGGCGGGGCTGGACGCCCAGTACAACATGCGCGCGGCCGTGCCGGCCTACCCCGATTTCGTCGACCGCTGGGCCGCGGCCAGCGCGGCGGCGCGCCGGACGCACGACGTCGAGACCGATATCGTCTACGGCGACAGCGCCGCGCAGAAGCTGGACCTGTTCCGGGCCGGGCCGGCCGGCGGGCGTCGGCTGCCGCTGCATATCTTCATCCATGGCGGCTACTGGCAGGCCATGGACAAGGAACACTTCGGCTATGTCGCCGACGGCATCGTGCCGCGCGGCGCGCATCTCGCCGTCATCGACTATGCGCTGGCGCCCGCCGTCGACATGGACGAGATCGTGCGCCAGGTGCGCAACGCCGTCGCCTGGGCCTGGCGCCGGGCCGCCGCCATCGGCGCCGATCCCGACCGCCTGACCGTGTCCGGCCACTCCGCCGGCGGGCACCTGACGGCGATGGCGCTGCTGACCGACTGGCCGGCCTTCGCGCCGGACCTGCCGCCGCGTCCGCTGGCCGGCGGCCTGGCGGTCAGCGGGCTCTACGATCTCGAGCCGATCCGGCTCTGCTATCTGAACGAGGTCATCGGCCTGACGCCCGACAGCGCCGCCCGCAACAGCCCGCTCGCCGGGCTGCGCGACCGGCCGGCGGCGGCTGGCCCGCCGCCGCCGCTGGCGCTCTGCGTCGGCGGCCTGGAAACGCCGGAATTCCACCGCCAGCAGGCCGCGTTCGCGGACCTGTGGACGGCCGCCGGCGCCGCGCCGCGCATCGTCGAGGCGCCGGGCCGCGATCATTTTTCCGTGGTCGACGGCCTGGCGGACCCCGACGGCCCGCTCGTCCGGGCGGCCCTGGCGCCCGGCTGACCCCACCGCCGCCGCCGCTTGTGCGCGATCGGGTGGCCGCCTATATGGTTATGGCGCTTTCGCCAGCCGGATGCCGCAACATATGCGCGAAAGGACGGGGATTGTCATGACGGCGAAGAAGATCTTGTTGGTCGACGACGAGGCGCCGCTGCGCGAGTCGCTGGCCGAGCAGTTGGAGCTGCACGACGAGTTCTCGACCCAGCAGGCCGAATCCGGCGCCCTGGCGCTGGAAGCCGTGAAGGCCGATCACTTCGACCTGATCCTGCTCGATGTCGGCCTGCCGGACATCGACGGCCGCGAGGCCTGCAAGATGATGCGCCGCAACGGCGTCAAGTGCCCGATTGTCATGCTGACGGCGGCCGGCAGCGACGCCGACACCATCCTCGGCCTGGAATCCGGCGCCAACGACTATGTCACCAAGCCGTTCAAGTTCGCCGTGCTGCTGGCCCGCGTGCGCGCGCAGCTACGCCAGCACGAGCAGAGCGAGGACGCCGTGTTCTCGATCGGCCCCTATACCTTCCGGCCCAGCGCCAAGCTCCTGCTGCACAACGAGAACAACCAGAAGGTCCGGCTGACCGAGAAGGAAACCTCGATCCTGAAATACCTCTACCGGGCCGGCGACAAGACGGTGTCGCGCGACGTGCTGCTGAACGAGGTCTGGGGCTATAACGCCGGCGTCACCACGCATACGCTGGAAACCCACATCTACCGCCTGCGGCAGAAGATCGAGGCCGATCCGTCGAACGCCGAGCTGCTGGTCACCGAGTCCGGCGGCTACCGGCTGGCGCCCTGAGTATCTGGCTCGAAACCAGGCGTTTGATGTCAATGCGTTAACCATCCCTTTTGCCCCGGTTACCCCTTTTTCGTCATCACCGGGCTTGACCCGGTGATCCAGAACCGAGGCCGGGGCGAGTGCTGCCTGGATTGCCGGATCAAGTCCGGCAATGACCAGGTGGTGCGGCCGTCGCCATCCCGCCGGCGGACCTGTTCAGGTCCGATATATCTTGATCCGAACCCGGTTCGTGACAAATCCTAATATTAGGAAGGGGGGCTTATACGACGGCGACCGCCGCGGTGGGCCGTCGGTCTGCGCCCTTTCACTGTGGTAAATGGTCGGGCACAATACGCCCGTCAGTAGGACGGGGACGCATGGGGACCGAAACCTCCGAGTCCGGTCAAGACAACGATTTCTTCGTGCGCTTCTGGGGCGTGCGCGGCAGTATTCCGGTGTCGGATCCCAAGACCATCCGTTATGGCGGCAACACGTCCTGCCTCGAGGTCGTCTGCGGCGACCGCATGTTCATTTTCGATGCCGGCACCGGCATCCGCTATCTCGGCAACCGCCTTTGTGACGCCGGCCAGCCGGTCGACGCCGATGTCTTCCTGACCCACACCCATTTCGACCATATCTGCGGCATCCCGTTCTTCCGGCCGTTTTTCACCACCGGCAACAAGTTCCGCATGTGGGCCGGCCATCTGCTGCCGGCGCTGACGCTCCGGCAGGTGCTGGTCGAGCTGATGATGGCGCCGCTGTTCCCGGTGCCGCCCGAGGTGTTCCAGTCCTCGCTCGAATTCCGCGACTTCCGCGCCGGCGACACGCTGCGGCCGGCGCCCGGCGTCACCATCCGCTCGACGCCGCTGAACCACCCCAACGGCGCCACCGGCTACCGCATCGAGTTCGCCGGCAAGTCGATCTGCTATCTCACCGACACCGAGCATTTCGCCGACCGCGAGGACGAGAACATCGTCGGCCTGATCAGGGGTGCCGACCTGGCGATCTACGACAGCATGTATACGGACGAGGAATATGCCAGCCGGGTCGGCTGGGGGCATTCGACCTGGCAGGCCGGCGCCCGGCTCTGCGACGCCGCCGGCGTCAAGACCTTCGTCGTCTTCCATCACGATCCCGACCATGACGACGACTTCATGGACCGGGTTCACCGCGACGTCACGGCCGCGCGCCCCGGTTCCGTCGTCGCCCGCGAAGGCATGGTCCTGCGGCCCTGAGCTTCCGGGCCGGGATGGCTGGTCGCCGGCGCCGCGCGGTCCGTCGCAAGTTCTCCATGACATCGGCGGCGGTGTCGCGTAACCCTCTGGCGCCATGAAGCTTCGTCGTCTGCGCATGGGGCTCGCGACCGTGCTCGGCCTCGCGCCCCGGGGGTTCTTCATCCCCTACCGCTACGCCGCGCGCCTGCCGGGGCCGGGGGCGCGGCCGGTCTATGCCGCGCTGGAGGCCGTGCTCGACCGCGAGGTCGCCGCCTTCGAGGCGCTGCTGGCCGAGATCGACGGCCATGCCGGCGAGCTCGCCGCCATCGGCGGCGCGGTGCCGCCGGCGCCGCGCTGGGACCAGGACTGGTTTCCGCCGCTCGACGCCGCCGCGCTCTATGCCCTGATCCGCCGCCGCCGGCCGGCCCGCGTCGTCGAGATCGGCTCGGGCCATTCCACCCGCTTCGCCGCCCGGGCTGTCGCCGACGGCGGCCTGGCCACCGCGATCACCGCCATCGATCCGCGGCCGCGTGCGACGCTCGACGGCCTCGATATCGAGCTGCGCCGCGAGACCCTGGCCGAGGCCGGCACCGGCCCGTTCCGAGACCTGGCCGCCGGCGACCTGCTGCTGGTCGATTCCAGCCACATCGCCATGCCCGGCAGCGACGTCGACGACGTGCTGGCCCGCGTCCTGCCGGTGTTGCCGGCGGGCGTCGCCGTGCAGTTCCATGACATCTTCCTGCCCGACGACTATCCGGCCGACTGGGCCTGGCGCGGCTACAACGAGCAGACCGCCGTCGCCGCGCTGCTGGGCGCCGGCGGCTGGCGGCCGCTGTTCGCCAGCCACTACGTGACCACCCGCATGCCGGCCCGGCTCGCTGCCTCGGCCGTGGCCGGCCTGCCGCACCGGCCCGGCGCGCGTGCCGCCAGCCTGTGGCTGGAGAAGCGCGGCACCGCCGGCCCCGGCGCCGTCGCTTGAGCTTCACACCCTTGTCATAGGGCGTGACTTGCCGCCTGGCTTCTGTGCACCCTAGTTAGCTGGGACAGGGGGCTTGCGCGCATGTGGCAGAGGTTGAAGATCGCCATCACGGGCGAACCCCAGACCGGGCAGTTGCCGGACCGGGTGCAGCACGTCATCGAGGCCCAGCAGGTCGAGAGCGAGCGCCTGATCGGCTGGGCCCAGCTTGTCGTCGGCGTCACCTGGGCGGTGCTCTACGCCGTGGCGCCGAAGACCTTCTCGGCCGACGAGACCTTCGCGCCGGTGCCGTTCGCGCTGGCGCTCTATATCGGCTTCACGGTCCTGCGGGTTCTGCTGCTGCGGCGCGGCTACGTGCGCAACTGGTTCCTGTCGCTCTCGGTGATGGCGGACATGGCCCTGCTGATGGGCCTGATCTGGAGCTTCCACTTGCAATACGACCAGCCGGCCGCCTTCTACCTGAAGGCGCCGACGCTGCTCTACGTCTTCATCTTCATCGCGCTCAGGGCGCTGCGCTTCTCGCCCAGCTACGTGCTGCTGGCCGGCGGCGTCGCCGCCTGCGGCTGGCTGGCCATGGTCTATTACGCCATGCTCGACGCCACCGACGGCATGGGCGTGACCCGCAACTACATCGAATACATGACCGCGTCCAAGGTCCTGCTCGGGGCCGAGTTCGACAAGGTCATCACCATCCTGCTGACCACCCTGATCCTGGCCGTCGCCATCGTCCGCGCCCGCAAGCTGCTGGTCGCCTCGGTGGTCGAGGGCGCCGCTCATACCGACCTGTCGCGCTTCTTCTCGCCCCAGGTGGCCGAGCAGATCACCGGCGCCGAGCGCATGATCCAGCCGGGCGAGGGCGAGATGCGCGACGCGGCGGTCCTGATCTGCGATATCCGCAGCTTCACGCCGCTGGCCATGCGCAGCGAGCCGAACGCGCTGATGCGCCTCCTGGCCGACTATCAGTCGCGCATGGTGGCGGTGATCCAGCGCCACGGCGGCACCGTCGACAAGTTCCTGGGCGACGGCATTCTGGCGACCTTCGGCGCCGCGCTGCCGACCAGGACCTACGCCGCCGACGCGCTGACCGCCGTCGCGGAGATGCGGCGGGTCGCGGCCGACTGGCGGGCCGAGCGCGCCGCCGCCGGGCAGCCGCCGCTCGATATCGGCTTCGCGGTCGCGGCCGGCCCGGTGCTGTTCGGCGCCGTCGGCGGCACTGACCGCCTCGAATTCACCGTCATCGGTGATGCCGTCAACCTGGCGGCCAAGCTGGAGGACGCCAACAAGGTTGAGCGCGTCACCGCGCTCACCGACGCCACGACCTTCGATCTCGCCCGCGCCCAGGGCTTCCGGCCCGACACCGAGCCGCAATGCCGGCCCGCCACGGCCGTCGCCGGCACCGCCGCCCCGGTCGACCTGGTCGTCCTGGCGCCCTGACCGGTAAAAGTTTTTCCGCCGGACCCCGTATCCTTTCCGGCCGCCCGGACGTCATCCCTCCATGGCAACCGCGAAGGAGGAGACGATGTCGGAATTGCGGGGCAAGACGGCGCTGGTCGCCGGCGGCAGCCGGGGGCTGGGGCGCGGCGCGGTCGAGGCACTGGCGGCCGCCGGCGCCGGGGTGGTGGCGCTGGCGCGCGATGAAGGGACGCTGGCGGCGCTCGCCGGCGAGGTCGCGGGCCTGCGTACCTTCGCGGGCGATGTCGCCGATCCGGCGACGGCCGAACGGGCGCTGGGCGAGATCCGCCCCGACATCCTGGTGCTGTCCGCCGGCGCCACGCCGCACATGGCGCCGGTGCAGGCGCAGTCCTGGGCGCAGTTTTCGCGGATCTGGAACACCGACGTGCGCGCCACCTTCGAGTTCGGCCGACGGGCCCTCGACCTGCCCCTGGCGCCGGGCAGCACGGTGATCGTCGTCTCCAGCGGCGCCGCGATCGGCGGCTCGCCGCTGTCCGGCGGCTATTCCGGGGCGAAGCGCATGCAGTGGTTCCTGGCCGGCTTCCTGCGGCAGGAGGCGGCCGCCCTCGACCTCGGCATCCGCTTCCTCGCCCTGCTGCCGAAGCAGATCGTCGGCGAAACCGCGCTCGGCCATGCCGCCGCCACGGGCTATGCCGACCGCCAGGGCATCACCAAGGCGGCGTTCCTGGAGCGTTTCGGCGCGCCGTTGACGCCGGCCCTGTTCGGCCGGGGCGTGGTCGATCTGCTGACCGATCCGGCCTACGCCGAGGGCCTCGCCTTCGGCATCACCGGCCAGGGCCTGGAACCGCTCGACTGACATGCGTATCGCGCTCGCCCCATCCCGCTCCCTCGCCCGGCCACCCACGGAAGCATGCTCGATGGGTGGCCGGGTGGGGGAGCGGGATGGGGCGAGCCCCCGGCCGACAGGCCGGCCTGACGATAAGATCACCCATGACCTCCGAACCACTGCCACCCGCCCTCGTTGAGGCGCGGGCCGCCTTCGACGAGCTGGTCCGGGACATCCGGCCGCAACTGCACCGCTACTGCGCCTGGATGACCGGCTCGGTGATCGACGGCGAGGACATCGTCCAGGACGCGCTCGCCCGCGCCTACTATGTGCTGCCGACCGTGACGCCGGTCGGCAACCTGTCGGCCTGGCTGTTCCGGATCGCGCACAACAAGGCCGTCGACCACCTGCGCCGCCGCGACCGCTGGCGCACCGAACCGCTCGACGACCTGCCGCCGCTGCCCGATCCGGGCCCGCCGCTGGCCGACCGCGACCTCACCGGCATGGCGCTGTCGCGGCTGCTGCGGCTGGCGCCGCTGCAGCGCAGTTGTGTGTTCCTGAAGGACGTCATGGGCTATTCGCTGGCCGAGATCTCCGACCTGCTGGAAGTCAGCGTCGGCGCGGTGAAGGCGGCGCTGCATCGCGGCCGGACGCGGCTGCGGGCGCTTGCCGGCGACGCCGCCGCCGGCCCGCCGGCGACGCCGGACCCGGCCGAGGTCGAACGCCTGGCGCGCTATGTCGACCGTTTCAACGCCCGCGACTTCGACGCGCTGCGGGCCATGCTCGCCGACGACGTGCGCCTCGACCTGATCGGCCGGGCCCGGCGCCGGGGCGCGACGGCCGTCGGCGGCTATTTCGACAATTATGCCGCCCAGCACGACTGGCGGTTCGGCCTGGGTGTCGTCGAGGGCCGCCCAGCCGTGCTCGCCACCGATCCCGGCGCGCCTGCCGCCGGGCCGGTCTATTTCGTGCTGCTCGACTGGCGGGACGGCGGCATCGCCTCGATCCGCGACTACCGCTATGCGCGCCACGTCATGCGCCATGCCGACATCGCCGCGCTGCCTGGGTAGTTTCCCGCTGTTCCGGTATCCGACACAATATGGTAACTCGCTTGTCGCGTTGCCGTGGTCGATCATGCGCCGTCCGGGCCTGGGCCTGGCGGGTCGGCGGGATCGCGCAAGCATGGCGGTTTTCGAGGACGAGCATATGCGTTCGATCGGCAAACGATGCGCGGCTGGGCTGGGCCTGCTGCTGGTGCTGCTGCTCGCCGGCGCGCCGGCGCGGGCGACGGCGATCTACGCCGCCACGGCCCGGGCGGTCCTGACCATCCAGGCGGTCAGCGGCGGTGACCTCGCGAACCTCAGCATCGAGGGCAGCGCCGAGATCCTCGACGAGAACCGCGTGTCCGGCGGCAACGCCGCCGCGTCGACCGACGGCAGCGCCAGCCCCAGCGGCTCGACCGTCCTTGGCATCGGCGGCGGCATCGATCTGCTGGCCATGGCGACGGGCAGCGCCGATCCGGCCGGCGACGCCATGTCGTTCTTCCTGACCGATTCGGAAATCGAGATCGAGAACCGCTCCCTCACCGAGACCTTCCGGATCGACGTCCTGCTGGACTATACGCTCACCGTCCAGGCCGACGTCGACGATCCGGCGGCCGAGCAGGCCAACGCGCTGGCCACGGTCGCGCTCGAGACCGAGCTGCTTGGTCTGCTGCTGGACGAATCGCTGCGGGCGAACCCCGCCCTGGGCCTGCCGAACGGCGGCGTGACGGACGCGTTCGCCTTCTCGATCTTCGTTTCGCCCGGCCAGTTCGACACCGTCAACCTGCTGGCCGACGCCGAGGGCGCGGCCGCCGCCGTCGAGGTGCCGGCGCCGGCGACGCTGCCGCTGTTCCTGGCCGCGCTGGCCGGTTTCGCCGCCGCCCGCCGCCGTGCCTGACGTGGGCACGGGCCGCCGCCCCCCGCCGGCGGTGCGGTTTGCTATCATCTCCGCCGCGAACACGCGAACGGGAGGTGCGCCATGGCGGCAAGCGGTCTGTCGGCGGAAGCCTATGTCGAGATTCAGAATCTCTACGCCTACTACAATCTGATGAGCGATGCCGGCGATGCCGAGGGCTATGCCGGCTGCTTCACGGCCGAGGGCTCGGTCGAAATCCCGGCCCTCGACATGGCCGTGCGCGGCCACGACGACCTGCGCGCGTTCAAGGAGCGGGACGCGGCCGGCCGCGCCGGACGCTACCGCCGGCATTGGAACGGCAGCCTGCATCTGGAGAAGCAGGCCGACGGCAGCGTGCGTGGCCGCTGCTACCTGCATGGTTATAACGGCGAACCGGGGGCGCCGCCGCGGCTCGCCGACGTCGGCGTCTACGAGGACACGATCGTGCGGGTCGACGGCGCCTGGAAGTTTGCCCGCCGGGTGATTTTCATGGACGCCGCCAGCTTCAAGCCGCCGGTGCCGGACGCATGAGCGGCGGCGACATCACCCGGCTGCCGGCGCGCGCGATCGCCGCGGCGGTCGCCGGCCGGCGGGTCGGCGCGGCCGAGGGCGCGGGAGTCGGGTCGGAG
>JANQKO010000058.1 GCA_028281075.1 Alphaproteobacteria bacterium
GGGATGAACCCGTCCATCGCCAGGCCGGCCGCCATGCCGATGATGTTCTGCTCCGACACGCCCTCCATGAAGAAGCGCTCGGGCATCTCCTCGCGGAACCGGTCCAGCGTGCCGACGCCCAGGTCGGAGCCGATGAAGACCACGCGCGGATCGCGCTTGGCCAGTTCGTAGACCATGTCCAGACAGGTCTTGCGCATGGGTTCAGGCCTCGATCGCGTCGAGCATCCGCTCGATCTCGCTGTCGCTGATCTTCGATTTGTGGTGGTAGGCCATGTCGTTCTCGGCATAGCCCACGCCCCGGCCCTTGACCGTGTGGCAGATCACGGCGTTGGGCTTGTCCGGCACGTAGGGCAGGTCGATGAAGGCGCGGCGCAGCGCCTCGACGCTGTGGCCGTCGACGTCTCGCACGGTGAAGCCGAAGCTGGTCCACTTGTCGCGCAGCGGCTCCAGGTCCTGCACCGTGGCGGTGCTGGCATAGGACTGGTGCTTGTTGTAGTCGACGATCACCGTGTAGCTGCCGAGGCGGTGCTTGCCGGCGGCCATCGCCGCCTCCCAGACCGAGCCCTCGTTGATCTCGCCGTCGCCGGTGATCACGAATACCCGGTTGCTGCGGCCGGCCAGCCGCGCCGCCAGCGCCAGGCCGACACCGATCGACGGCCCGTGGCCCAGCGCCCCGGTCGAGGCCTCGACCCCCGGCACCTTGCCGGCCTCGGGATGCCCGCCCAGGATGCCGTCGAAGCGGCAGAAGCGGTCCAGCTCCTCGGCCGGGAAGAAGCCCTTGTCGGCCAGCACCGCGTACAGCGCCAGGCAGCCATGCCCCTTCGACAGGATGCAGCGGTCGCGGTCCGGCCAGTCCGGCCGCGCCGGATCGACATGCAGGATATCGTCGTACAGCACCCGCAGGATCTCGATCGCCGACAGCGCCGAGCCCAGATGGCCGCGGCCGCCGCCGGCGAGGCCGCGCACCACCAGCCGCCGCAGGTCGCGGCTGCGCCGGTCGAGCACCGCCGGCGCGTAGACCCGGTGCGCGCTCTGCGTCAGCTTGGCGAGATTAAGCGTCATTCGGTAGCCCCCCGTCTTGCCGCCGCGCCAGCGCCAGCATCGCCTCGGCCTTGGCCAGTTGCCGGTCCAGCGCCGCCGCGCGGTCGGCGTTGCCGGCGAAGGCGCGCCGGGCCCAGCGTTCGGGCAGGAACTCGTTCAGCAGGATCAGGCACCAGCGCAGGCCGAACAGCGGATAGACCTGCCGCAGCCGTCGGACGAAGTCTTGATCGCCGGCAAAGATCTCCACGGCGCCGCGATGGAAGCGACGCTTCAGACCATCGCTCAAGGCCATGCCCGGATGCAGCAGGAAGTCCGAGACCAGCTTCGCCGGGTCGTCCCAGCCGAAATACTCGAAGTCGAGGAACACCAGGCGGCCGTCGGCGGTGCGCAGCGCGTTATGCAGCCCGAAGTCCGACGGCGACAATGTCCGGTGCGCGGCCGGCAGCTCGGCCTCGATATCGGCGCCGGCCGGCGCCAGCTCCGCCCGGGCGGCATCGAAGCCGTCGTTCAGAAAGCGCCGCACGCGCGCGTCGTCGACGGCCGAGAGCCGCCGGCGGCGGCGGTCGATCTGCCGCAGGCAGTCACCAACCGACAGGCAGGCCTCCGAGGCCAGCGGCAGCCGCTCGGCGCCCGGCACGGCGGCCAGCGCCTTCAGCCGCGCCATGAAATCGAGGGCGGCGTCGACGTCACCGGCGCCGGGCGCCGACACCGGCCGGCCGTCGACCCATTCATAGAGCGCGACGCTGCGGTCGCGGTCGACCGCCACGCGCCGGGGCACGTCGCGGACGCCCTGCAGCCAGAGAAAGCGCAGGCCACCGAACTCGGCGCCCAGCCGGTCGCGCTCGTCGATCCGGTCGTTCAGGTATTCCTTCAGCGCGTAGCGGCGCCCGCCCAGGTCCTCGACCTGGTAGATGCGGTTGTTGCCGCCGCCGCCGACACGCTCGACGGCATAGACCGCGTCGTCGAGCAGCCGGGCCGCGACCGCGCGCAGATCGTCGGCGTCCGCGTCAGTGGACGGAATCAAGGACATGGTCGGTAATCTCGTGCCAATCGCTGAAGCGCGTCAGGCCGTCGTCGGCCGACTGCGCGTGCGGGTCGAACAGAAGCCGGGCGACATCGGCCGGAAAGCCGGGCTCGGCGAAGACTTCCCTCAGGTCGTCGATGAAATGGGTGCAGCCGAGGTCGGCGATCCGCGCCACCTTGCCGGCCCGGCAATCCTCGAAGAAGACCTGCGTCTCGCGCAGGCCCAGGCCGTCGGTGTCGAAGAAGCGGTGCGCGTCCATCCAGGCCAGCGCCGCTTCCCGCAGGTCGACCCGGCCGTCGTCCAGGCTGGCGAACCGGGTCTTGTGGCTGACGATATGGACATCGACGCCCGCGGCGCGGCAGCGGCGGAAGAAGGCATCGACGCCGTCGAACATCTCGGCCTCGGCCATGTGCGGGCCATAGGCCAGCGCCTGCAGCCGCTGCCAGTCCAGGTCGCCGTCCGCGCGCCGGCGCAGCAGGTCGCGCACCGCCCGCTTGCCGCCGGACGGCACCTTGTCCAGATAGCCGCCGGCCACCGCCAGACGGCCGAAAAGCCGATCGTAGCCAGCGATGGTGTTGTCGAAATCCACGCCCAGGCGCATGGCGGCGTCGCTCTGCTTTCGCTGTCGTTTACCCGATGGAAACTACGCCAGCCGCCGTTAACAAATTGTTGTCGTTAAGAATTCGTTTGATGATGGCCTTGCCGGCTCGTCGCTCGGATTCCGGCTTGAAATGACGCGTTTGATCTCGATCGACGAGCGCCCCTGCTTTCGTCATCGCCGGGCTTGAGCCAATCGTGTCCGGCGATGACCAGGTGGAGAGACCGTTCGCCGGAATGCTGGTCTTGTCGATGCCGCGCCGGCCCGCACCTCAGTGCAGGTCCAGCGACTGCATGCGCTTGACGTTGTAATAGACCTCGCCGGTCATCGGGTCCGGCACCCGGCCGGCCGCGAAGGCGTCGCGCAGGCTCTGCACCGCGTCGGCGATGGTGTGCCGCGGCACGAAGCCCAGCTCGTCGGCGATCTTGCGCGAGTTCACCCGATAGGAACGGTGGTCGTCGGTCGGCGTCGTCACGATCTCGACGGCCTGGCCGACATTGTCGCGCACCATCTCGGCCAGCGCCATGACCGCGTGGTTCTCGTAGCCGGCGTTGAAGACCTTGCCGTCGACCGCCGCGTCGGGATACTGCAGGCACCGGACATAGAGGTCGGTCATGTCCTCGACGTTGATGTTCGGACGCTGCTGCTCGCCGCCGAACACCGTGATCCGGCCGTTGTTGATGGCGTGGTTGGTCAGGATGTTGACCGTCAGGTCCAGCCGCAGCCGCGGCGCGAAGCCGCAGACCGTCGCCGGCCGCAGCGTCAGCGTGGTGAAGCCCGGCGCGCGCTCGGCCTCCAGCACCTCCTCGCACATGGCCTTGAACCTGGAATAGTCGGTCAGCGGCTCCAGCGGCAATTCCTCGGTGACGTCGGCCTCGTCCTTGATGCCGTAGACGCTGGATGACGACGCGTAGATGAAGCGTTCGACGCCGGCGTCCTTCGCCGCCTTCACCAGCGGCCGGAAGGCGTCGAAGTTGATCGACCGGCCCAGGTCCGGATCGAGCTCGAAGCTCGGATCGTTGGAGATGCAGGCCAGGTGGATCACCGCGTCGCAGCCGGCGAGCGCGTTCCGCACGGCGGCCAGGTCGCGGATGTCGCCGCGGACCTTGCGCAGCTTCGGATGCTTGTCGCAGCCGTTGAACACATCGGCACCGTAGATGAACAGGTCCAGCACCGTGACCGCGTGGCCGGCGTCCAGCAGTTTCGGCACCAGGCAACTGCCGACATAGCCCGCGCCGCCGGTCACCAGGACGTGCCAGTGCTTGTGTTCGGACATCATGCCGCGCCTTTCCTGCGCCACAGTCCCGCGTCCGCCGTCCAGCCCATGGCAATGTCCAAAATCGCGTGGCAGACGATCTGGTGCATCAGCTCGA
>JANQKO010000065.1 GCA_028281075.1 Alphaproteobacteria bacterium
CCAGCTCCCAGGTCTCGCTGACCAGCTCCTGGCCGAAGCCGCGGTGCGGTTCCGACCGCATCAGGCGGAAGCCCGCGTCGCGGTAGATCCGCCGGGCGGCGGTCAGCACGCTGTTGGTCCACAGCGTCAGCATCGAATAGCCGCGGGACCGGGCGAAGCGGATGCATTCATCGACCAGCCGCCGGCCGATGCCGAGGCCGCGCGCCTTCGGCTCGACCAGCAGCAGCCGCAGCTTGGCGACGTCGTCCGACTGCCGCGCCAGGAACACCGAGCCGACATTCTCACCGTCCTTTTCGGCGATCCAGCAGCGCTCGGCGCGCGGATCGAAGTTCTCGACGAAGGCGGCGGCGACGCCGGCGACCAGGGCCTCGAACCGCTCGTCCCAGCCGAACGCGCGGGCATAGAGCACCCCGTGCCGCTGGATCACCCAGCCGATGTCGCCCGGCTGGTGCGGCCGCAGCAGGTAGGGCGCCCGCGGCTCCGGTTCGGCGCCGAGCACGTCTTCGACGATTCCCATCGCCTCGATCAGGCGCGCCTGCCCGGCCGGCGACAGTTCGTCCAGCATGGCGCCGATCTCGGCCGCCGAGCGCGCGTTGAGGGTCGCGAAGGTGTCCCGCCCGTTGTCGGTCAGGCGCAGCAGGCTTTGCCGGCCGTCTCGCGCCGACGGCGTCTTCCCGATCAGGCCCAGGCCGGCGAGCTTGCGCAGCAGCCGGCTCAGATAGCCGGGATCGAGATCGAGATCTTTCGCCAGCGCCGTCGCCGTCGTCTCCTCGCGATGCGCCAGCTCGTGGATCACCCGCACCTCGGTCAGCGAGTAGGGGCTGCTCAGATGCCCTTCCAGCAGCACACCGATACGCCGGGTGTAGAAGCGGTTGAAGCGCCGCACCGCGGCGACCCGCTGGGCAAGTCCGGAATCGTCCATGGCCGGTGTCCCGCTCGTGACGAACTATTATTTGTATTGAGCAATTAACTGATTGCTTTTGTCAATTAAAGGCCGGCCAGAAGGCTCACCACAGAGACACGAGAGACACCGAGAAACAAGGAACACGGGGCGCTTCGCGCCCACCCCTTTTTCTCGGTGCCCTCTGTGTCTCTGTGGTCAATTAATCAGTATACGGATCTTTTCATCTGTACACGGATCAAATGGACTGGCATAGTCCCGGTCTCTGGACACGGCGAGCATGGAAGGATGGCGCGATGCCCGCACTGGAATTCGGCATGCAGTTCTTTCCCGACGTCGGCCCGGCGGAGAAGTCCGGCGCCGACTATTGGGGCGAGGCGCTGCGCCTGTCGGCGCTGGCCGACGAGCTCGGCTTCACCAACCTGCGCACGGTCGAGCACTACTTCCACGCCTATGGCGGCTACAGCCCGAACCCGCTGATCTATCTCACCGCCGCCGCCATGCTGACGAAAAAGGCGCGGTTGATCACCGGCGCCGTGCTGCCGGCCTTCAACAACCCGCTGAAGCTGGCCGGCGAGATCGGCATGGTCGACGCGATCTCGAACGGCCGGCTCGAAGTCGGCTTCGCCCGGGCCTTCCTGCCGCACGAGTTCGGCCATTTCGGCGTCTCGCTGGATGAGAGCCGTGCGCGCTTCGACGAGGGCGTGGAGCAGGTCCGCGCCCTGCTGGCGAACGAGACGGCCAGCATGGACGGCCGCTTCCATGCCTTCAAGGACGTGACCTCGCTGCCGCGGCCGACGCAAGCCCCGCATCCGCCGTTCTGGATCGCCGCGCTGGCGACGCCGGAATCGTTCGCCCGCGCCGGCGAGCGCGGTTTCGGCGTCATGGCCATTCCGCTCGCCGGCGGCCAGATGGCCGAGCTGATCGGCCTCTATCGCGAGGCCTGGTCCAAGGCCGGCCATCCGGGGCGGGGCCGGGTCATGCTGGCCTTCCACATGTTCTGCCACGAGGACGCCGATACCGCGGCCGACATCGCCCGCGCGCCGCTCAACGCCTATCTGAAATCACTGGTCGACGGCGCCGGCCACTGGCTCACGGGCGCCAACTCGGCCGACTATCCCGGCTACGACAGGATCATCGCCGGCCTCGCCAAGGAGACCTTCGAGACCCAGGTCGCCAAGGGCGCCGCCTGGGTCGGCGACCCGGCGGCGATCCGGCGGGCCATCGCCGACTACCACGACCGTGTCGGCGGCTTCGAGATCGCCTCGCTGCAGGTCAATTTCAACACCATCGCCGTCGAGGACGCCGAGCGCTCGGTGCGCCTGTTCTCGAAGGCGGTCATGCCGCATTTCGGCTAAAGCATTTTCCGCTCACACGGAATCTGGACCGGGCCGGTGACGAAGAAAAGAGGGTGCCGATCGCTCAGGTCTCGGCGCTCGGCGCGTCGACGGGCAGGTCGATATGCACCGCCGTGCCGCGGCCGAATTCGCTCTCGACGGTGATCTCGCCGCCATGGGCGTCGACGATCGCCCGGACCAGGATCAGGCCGATGCCGACGCCGCCCTGATCGCGGCAATAGGGGCCCTCGAGCTGGCCGAACGGCTTGAAGATCTCTTCCAGGCATTCCGGCTGGATGCCCTGGCCCTTGTCGGTCACCGTGATCCGCAGCCTGTTCTGCGACGGCCGGCTCAGGCCGAAGCGGATCGTGCCGCCGACATCGCTGAACTTCACGGCGTTCGAGATCACTTCGCCGAGCGCGATGCCCAGCTTCTGCCGGTCGCCATGCACGACCGCGTCGTCGTTCGGAAGCTGCCGGACCAGCTTGATGTCGCGCGCGAAGATCTGCTCGCCCGCCTTGTCGATTTCCTGGCTGACCAGCGAACGCAGATCGATGGTGTCGTTGGCCAGGTTCAGCTTGTGCTGCACGAAGCCTTCCAGCGACAGCAGCCGCAGCACCTGCGCCTCCAGGCCGCCGGCGGACTTGGCGATGTCGTTGAGGACCGCCAACTGGCGCTCGTTGCCGACGTCGCCGTAGGTGCCGGCCGCCAGGGCCTGGGCGAAGCCGCCGATATGGTTCAGCGGCGTCAGGAATTCATGGCTGAGGTTCGACAGGAAGTTGGCCCGCGCCTCCTTGTCCAGCATGGCCAGCGCCACGGTCTGCGCCTCCTGCACATGCTGCTTCTCGCGACGGTCGAAGGCCGTCACGTCCTCGCAGGTCGAGACCGAGCGGCCGTCGTTCAGCGGCCGGTGCGTGACCGAGATGGTCCGGCCGTCCTTCAGTTTCTGCTCGTAGCTGGTGGTGCCGGGCGTGCGGAACTGCTGCATCCGGCTGGCCAAGGCGGCGTCGCGGTCGGGCGGGTCGTAGTTGCCGATCTCGATGCTGTAGCGCAGGATTTCCTCGATGCTGACCCCGGGGCACACCCGCTGCGACGAGAAGCCGTACATGTCGAGATAGGTCTGATTGCAGACGATCAGGCGCTCGTCGGTGTCGAACAGGCAGATGCCGTTGCGGGCGTTGTCCAGCGCCAGGTTCAACAGCCCGTTCTTCTCGCCGAGCTGCACCATCGTCAGCCGCAATTCGCTTTCGACTTGCGCCAGCCGCTCGCGGTCGCGCACCCGTTCCAGCACGTGCCGAAGCGCGCGGTCCAGCAGCAGCGGCTCGATCTCGTCAGCCCCGAGATAGTCCACGATCTGGTCGTGATTCGCCGCCGCCATGGCCGGGGCCGCCATGCCCACGATGATCGCCGGCGGACACGGCTGGGCCGCCCGGATCGCCTCGGGCAGCCAGCCGTCGCGCCCGCAAAGCCGGGCGCTGACGAAGCAGACGCCGTAATCGCCGCTGGCCAGGCGCCGCGCCGCGCTGTCCTCGGTCGCCGCGACGTCGATGGCGCGGAACCGGGCCCGCGTCTGCGACAGCGCGTCGGTCAGGCGCCGGCGGCAGCCGGTGTCGTCCATGACCAGCAGGCAACGGGCCGCCGGCTCGGTTGCCCGGGTCATGATATCGATGGCCAAGTCCGGCATGCCGGTGTGCCTTGGAGTCTGATCGCCCACGGGACAAGATTCTCTGGTTTGCCTGTCCATCCCCACACGCGGGATTAGATTCCCCGATCTAACGATACAGGCCAGTAGCTAACGAACCGTCAACCGGATTTCGTTAACGGGCCGGCGGCCGGACAGGAATCCCTTGTCTTGCCGAGTTGGAGCGGTCAGGCTGAACCGGAACGAACAAAAAACCGTGCCGGCCCGCGCCATCGCAACAGGGGAATAGCATGCCACTTCAAGACAGCCTTAACGCTTTGTTAGGCGACGCCGTGTCGAACGGCGACGTGCCCGGCGTCGTCGCCGCGGTCACCGACCGCGACGGCAACATCTACGAAGGCGGCTTTGGCGAGCGGGTGCGCGGCGGCGGCGGTGCCATGACGCCGGACACGGTGGTCTGGATCGCCTCGATGACCAAGGCCGTGACCGGCGCCGCGGCGATGCAGCTCGTCGAGCAGGGCAAGCTCGACCTCGACGCCCCGGCCGGCGAGGTGATCGCGCATCTGGGCGAGGTCGAGGTGCTGGAGGGGTTCGACGACGGTGGCCAGCCGAGGCTGCGGCCGCCGACGCGGCCGCTGACGCTGCGCCACCTGCTGACCCACACGGCGGGCTACGCCTACGAGATCTGGGACGACGGAATCGTCAAATACCAGGAAGCCAGGGGCCTGCCGGGCGTCACCACCTGCGAGAACGCGGCGCTGCTGACGCCGCTCCTGTTCGATCCGGGCGAGCGCTGGCAATACGGCATCAACATCGACTGGGCCGGCAAGATGGTCGAGGCGGTCAGCGGCCAGAAGCTTGGCGACTACATGCAGGCGAACATCTTCGCGCCGCTGGGCATGACCTCGACGGCCTTCCGGATCACGCCCGACATGCGGGCGCGTCTGGCCAAGATCCACCAGCGCGGCGATGACGACGGCTTCGAGGCACTGGACCTGGAGTTGCCACAGGCGCCCGAGTTCGAGATGGGCGGCGGCGGTCTCTATTCCACCGTCGGCGATTACGCCAGGTTCATCCGCATGATCCTGAACAATGGCAGTGCCGGCGGCCGGCAGGTTCTCAAGCCCGAGACCGTCGAGATGATGTCGCGGAACCAGATGGGCGATTGCCGGGTCTCGGTGCTGAAGACCGTGATGCCGCCGCTGTCGAACGACGCCGAGTTCTTCCCCGGCCTGCCGAAGACCTGGGGCCTGAGCTTCATGATCAACGAGGCGGACGCGCCGACCGGCCGGCCGGCGGGCAGCCTCGCCTGGGCCGGACTCGCCAACTCCTATTACTGGATCGACCCGAAGAACGGCATCGGCGGCGCTTATGCGACTCAGATCCTGCCGTTTGCCGACAAGAAGTCGCTGCCGCTCTATCTCGACCTCGAGACCGCGGTCTACCGGAACCTGTCGTAGGGCGGGTCCGGCGGCCGGCTAGCCGGCCTCGGCATAGTCGCGCAGGCGGCTGGCCGGAAGTGTGACCACCGCCGTCGTGCCGGTCCCGGGGGCGCTGTCGAGCATCAGCGAGCCATCGTGCAGCTCCGCCAGCGCCTTGCTGACCGACAGCCCGAGGCCGGTGCCCTCGGCGGCGATATCGGCGCTCAGCTCGGCCTGCTCGAACGGCGACAGCACGCGTTCGATCGATGCCGGATCGATGCCGATGCCGTTGTCGTGCACGGACAGCGTGACATCGCCACCGGCCATGCGCGCCAGCGTGACCTCGATCCGGCCGCCTTCCGTCGTGAATTTCACGGCGTTCGACAGCAGGTTCAGCAGGATCTGCCGCAGCAGTCGCGGGTCCGCCCAGATCTGGACCGGCCCGACGTCGTTGGTGAAGGCCAGCGTCAGCTTCGCCGCCTCGGCGCGCGGCTGCATCAGGCGCAGGCAGTCGCGCGTCAGGTCGTCCAGGTCGATCAGGCTCTCGTTCAGGTCCAGCTTGCCGGCCTCGATCTTCGCCAGGTCCAGCAGATCCGAAACGATCCCCAGCAGATGCTGGCCGCTGGCATGGATATCGGCGGCATAGCCCCTGTAGGCCGGGACGCCCACGGGGCCGGCGATCTCTTCCCGGATCATCTCCGAGAAGCCGATGATGGCGTTCAGCGGCGTGCGCAGCTCGTGGCTCATGCCGGCCAGGAATTCCGATTTGGCGTTGTTGGCCCGCTCCGCCTCGTCGGTCGCCCGCTGCAGCGCCTGCTCCATGCGCTTGCGCTCGGTGATGTCGGTGCCGATGGTGACGATGCTGCCGTCCGCCATGCGCTGCTCGCGGATCAGGAACCAGCGCCCCTCGCGCCGCAGCATCTCGAACGGGCCCTGGGGATTGCGGTGGCCGTGCAGGCGCTGGGCCAGCCAGGCCGCCTCCTGGCCCTCGGCGTCCGGAATCAGGCCCGCGTCCAGGACCGCGCGGACATGCGCCTCGTAGCTGACGCCGCGATTGCCGGCGCCCGGCACCGCCGCGTTGATGTCGCGATATTCCTGGTTGCAGATCAGCAGCCGGTCGTCCGGTCCCCACAGGGCGAACAGGTCGTCCAGGCCCTCGACCGCGGCGGCCAGTTGCTGTTGCGCCAGGTCGGCCCGCTTCTGTGCCTCGATCTGCTGCGTCAGATCCGAGCCGGTGCCGCGATAGCCCCTGAAGGCGCCGCTGTCGTCGAACACCGGCACGCCGCTGATCCGCATCCAGATATCGCCCGTCGGCGCCCGGCGGCGGTAAACGAAGTCCTTGAACGGCTGCCGCGCCCGCAGCGCCGCCAGATGCTCGGCCCAGTCATTGTCCCCGTCGGTCAGGATGCCGTATTCCTCGCGCCGCCTGCCGTAGTGCGATTGCGCCGGCTCGCCGGTGACGGCCTCGATCTCGTCCGACAGGTAGGTGAAGCGCAGATCGGCGTCCATTTCCCAGAACCAGTCGGACGACGCCGCGGCGAAGTCGCGGAAGCGGCTCTCGCCGTCCGCCAGCGCCTCGGCCATCAGCACGCGGTCGGTGATGTCGGTGCCGGTGCCGCGATAGCCCTGGAACATGCCGTTGGCGTCGAAAATCGGGTTGCCGTTGATCGACAGATAGACGCGGGTGCCGTCCGGCCTGGTGCGCGGATGCTCGAAGCCGCGGAACGGCCGGTGCGTCCGCAGATTGTCGAGATGCCGCTGCCACGCGTCCGCCGGGACGCCGGGATTGCCGGCCTGCGCCCAGGTTCGTCCCAGCAGCTCGGATGCCGAGATGCCGGCGATCTCGCTCATGCGGGACGAGAAGTAGCTGAACCGCAGGTCGCGGTCCATTTCCCAATAGAAATCCGAGGCCGCGTCGGCGAAATGCCGGAACCGCTGCTCGCGTGCCCGAAGCTCGTCGATATGCGCGCTCGACACCTGGTTCAGGAGGTCGTTGAATGACCCGACGATGTCGCCGATCTCGTCGGACGTCGAATGACTCAAGGCATAGCGCTCGGCATGCGCGGTATCGCCCCGCGCCGACCGCAGCCCCTGTCTCAGCCGCAGGATCGGCCCCAGGACGCGGCGGCCGAGGATCAGCATCGTCACCGCGGTGACGCCCAGCGACAGGACCAGGACCAGGCCGGAGACCTGCCAGACGAACGCCGACAGCGCCGTGCCGATCCCGGTCGCGTCCAGCCGCGCCGCGATGGCGAACGGCAGGCCGGTGGCGGCCGGCGGCCACAGCACGTCCAGGCGGGCGCCGTCGGCCGAGCGTACCGGGCCGCGACCCGCGTCCGCCGGCGTCAGGCCGGGCGCCTCGCCGAAACTGCCGATCGCGGTTCCGTCGGCGCGGAACAGCGATCCGCCGCGAATGTAGGGCGACCGGGTCAGCAGGCGCCCGATCAGCATCAGGTCGCGCGCGCCGGTCTCCGCCCCCGGGCCGAACGCGGCGATGGCGGTCGCCATGCCGGCCTCGTCCAGCCGTGCCGTCAGCTCGGCCTCGTAGCGCAGATAGCGCGGCACCAGGACGATGGCCTCGACGATCAGGATGCACGCGAAGACGGTCAGCGCGGCCGTGCGGCACAGCGGGCTGCGCAACAGCGCGCGCGCCATGCCGCCCGGTCCCGACGGTGTCGGCACCTGTTCCGCTTGAATGTCCATGCGCGTCATCGATGCGGCCCGCTCGTCTTCCCCATGC
>JANQKO010000070.1 GCA_028281075.1 Alphaproteobacteria bacterium
GGTGCCCACGACGCTCGACATCATCGGCTATGCACCGGCCGGCGACGCTTTTGCCGGTACGATCGGCCCCAATCAAACGGTCCGGATCTTCACCGGCGGGCCGGTGCCGGACGGCGCCGACACCATCGTCATCCAGGAAGACGTCAACGCCGACGGCGACCGGATCACCGTCCGCGAGCGCGCGGCCGCCGGGCGCTACATCCGCAAACGCGGACTTGATTTCAGCGCCGGCGATGTCGGCCTCGAAGCCGGACGCCGGCTGTCGCCGCCCGATATCGGCCTCGCCGCGGCCATGAACGTGCCCTGGCTGGCGGTGCGCCGGCGGCCACGCGTGGCGCTGCTGGCGACCGGCGACGAGATCGTCCGGCCCGGCGAGGCCATCGGCCCGAACCAGATCGTCAGCTCGAACAGCCTCGCCATGGCGGCGCTGGTCCGGCGCTGCGGCGGCGAGCCGGTCGACCTCGGCATCGCCCGGGACGACGAGGCCTCGCTCCGGGCGCTCGCCGCCGGCGCGCAGGGCGCCGACATGCTGGTGACGCTGGGCGGCGCCTCGGTCGGCGAGCACGACCTGGTGCGCAAGGTGCTGGGCGATCAGGGCCTGGACCTGGCGTTCTGGCGCATCGCCATGCGGCCGGGCAAGCCGCTGATGTTCGGCCGCCTGGGCGGCACCGTGATGATGGGCATGCCCGGCAATCCGGTCTCCTCGCTGGTCTGCGGCATGGTCTTCCTGCGCCCGGCGATCGACCGCATGCTGGGCCGTCCGGCCGGCGCGGCCCGGCGCGAACCGGCCCGGCTGGGGCGCGACCTGGCCGCCAACGACCGCCGCGAAGACTATCTTCGCGCCGTCCTCGACCGGGGCGGCGACGGCGAGCTGACGGCGACGCCGTTCGCGGTGCAGGACAGCTCGATGCTGTCCCGCCTGTCGCAAGCCGACTGCCTGATCGTCCGCGCACCGCACGCGCCGGCGGCGAAAACGGGCGAGCGCGTCGAGATCATCCGCCTCGACTGACGGATACTTGGCGCCCCCGAAGTCGAGGCCCGACCGTCGCCGGTAAATCGCGCTTGACGCGAACTAAACTGGAACATATGTTCACGTTTAGGTTCCATTTTCGCCATAGTCAGGAGCGTTCGGATGTTGACCAAGAAGCAGCACGAGCTTCTACATTTCATCAATCAGCGCCTTCAGGCCACGGGCATTTCACCGTCCTTCGATGAAATGAAGGAAGCCCTCGGCCTGAAATCCAAGTCGGGCATCCACCGGCTGATCACGGCGCTGGAGGAGCGCGGCTTTATCCACCGCCTGCCGCATCGGGCGCGCGCGCTGGAGGTCCTGAAGCTGCCGGATTCAGCAATCGCCGGCAACCGGCGCGAGTTCCGGCCCAGCGTCGTCCGCGGCGGCCTCAGCGGCAGCACCGTCGCCCGCGCCGTCGACCAGGACAGCGGCGATGTCGTCAGCCTGCCGCTCTATGGCCGGATCGCCGCCGGCGCGCCGATCGAGGCGCTGAGCGACCCCAGCAACGCCACCGACGTGCCGGCCAGCATGCTGGGCAACGGCGAGCATTTCGCGCTCGAGGTCGACGGCGATTCCATGGTCGACGCCGGCATCCTGCACGGCGACGTCGCCGTGATCGAGCGGACCGAGAGCGCCGAGAACGGCACCATCGTCGTGGCACTGGTCGATGCCCAGGAGGCGACGCTGAAGCGGCTGCGCCGCCGGGGCAATTCCGTGGCCCTGGAACCGGCGAACAAGCGCTACGAGACCCGCATCTTCCCGCCCGACCGGGTAAAGATCCAGGGCCGCCTCGTCGGCCTCATGCGCAAGTACTCCTGATCCGGGATTGAGATCGGATTCCAACCTCGTCCTGAGAGCGTGTGAAGAAATTGCACCGAGCTCCCCCCAAGTTTGTCATCCTGGCGAAGGCCAGGATCCATTTTTGTTGTTTTTCAGCAGGTTGCGATGCCGCTGGATGCTGGCCTGCGCCAGCAGGACGGTTTCTTTTGGGTCAGAGATTATTTCTTCACAGGCTCTGAGGAGCGGCCCTAAGGGCCGCGTCTCGAAGACCTCATCCTGAGGAGCGGCCCTAAGGGCCGCGTCTCGAAGGATCGGCCATCGGTTGCCGGCAGGCCGACGCCGACCAGGGCCGGTCGCCGCGAACCTCGGCGACGCTGAGGCTGCGCGGCCGGTCCGCGTCGAGCCAGATGGCATGCGCGCCGCAGCGCCAAAGGTCGAACCGGTCGACCACCAGGCGCGCCGACGGACAGGCGCCGCGCACCGGCACGGCGGCCAGCACGATGTCGGCCCGGCGGCAATCCTCGGCGATGGCGCGGGCGTCCTTCACATAGGCTACGGTGAGGCCGCGCACGATGGCGACGCAGCCGATCGCATCGCAGGGAAATCCGCCGCGCGCCGCCGTCGGCAGGCCGGCGCGGCGCAGCCAGGTCTCCGGCGTGAAGCCGTCGCTGCGCCGGCGCGTCAGGTGCAGGCCGCCGCCGGGATCTCTCACCGCGGCAAGCTTGCCCTCGGCGTCGATCAGGATGTCCGGCGGCCGCGCGGCCAGGACCAGCAGCGGCCCGGCGAGCGCCAGTGGCAGGCCCCACCAGCGCCACCGGCCCCGCCAGAGGCAGAGCCAGAGCCCGCCCAATGCCACCAGGGCCAGCGCCAGCGGCGGCGTCGACGGCAGCAGGTGCACCGCGCCGGGCCAGGCCGCGACCGCCCCGGCGGCGGCGACCACCAGCTCGATGCCCCATCCCATCGGCGCGAGCGCCAGCCCTTCCAGGCCGAACGGCATCAGCACGAAGGCCAGCACCGCCCAGGGCATGATCCAGAAGCCCATCAGCGGCACCGCCACCAGGTTCGCCGCCAGCGCGTAATGCACGACCCGGTTGAAGTGGTAGAGCGCGAACGGCGTCGTCGCCAGGCTGGCGATCACCGTGGTCAGCGAGATGCCGGCGACGTAAAGCCACAGCCGCCGCCCCGGGCCGGCGTTCGACCGCCAGCGCGTGAACCGGCCGCGCAGGGCCTCGTAGCCGGCGATCAGCGCGACGACGGCGGCGAACGACATCTGAAAGCTGACGGACAGCAGGCTTTCCGGCGTCAGCAGCAGGATCAGCCCGGCCGCCCAGGCGACCAGCCGC
>JANQKO010000097.1 GCA_028281075.1 Alphaproteobacteria bacterium
GCACCGCCGGCCACGACGCCGGCGCACGCGCAGGCGTCCGGCGCGCCGGCCCGGCTCGCGCAAATGTCCGCCGAACGCAGGTTCGATATCGCGGCCCAGCCGCTCACCACGGCGCTGACCCTGTTCGGTCAGCAGTCCGGCCTTCAGGTCACGGTCCATGGCACCCTGCCCCGGGACATCTCGGCGCCCGAGATCCGCGGCACCATGACCAACGAACAGGCGCTTACCCGCCTGCTCGCCGGCAGCGGCCTGACCTATGTGGTCACGGACGAGACCACGGTCGCGATCGAAAGGCCCGGGCAGAAAACCGATGATGGCGCGATGGTGCTTAATCCGATCACGGTCGAAGGCCAGGCCGAATCAGCCTACGGCCCGGTCATCGGCTACAACGCGGCGCGCAGCGCGACCGCGACCAAAACGGACACGCCGATCATCGATACGCCGGCGGCCATCCAGGTCGTTCCGCGTGAGGTTATCGAGGACCAGGGCGCCAGGCGGCTGGCCGATGTCGTGCGCAACACCAGCAGCGTGCAGATTGGCGGGACCAACGGTAACCGCCAGGACATCTTTCTGATTCGAGGCTTTGGCGCGAGCCGCATCGCCAGGGACGGTTTCCTCTCCGCCCCGTCATTTGGCGATGCCGGGCAACTGGGCCTGGCCAATGTGGAGCGGGTGGAGGTTCTGAAAGGACCGCCGAGCGTCCTGTACGGCCCGGCCGACCCCGGCGGGCTCGTCAATATCGTCACCAAGAAACCGGGCGCCGAGCCGCGTTACAGCATCACCGGACGGGCGGGACGTTTCGATTTCTACAGGAGCGATATCGATGTCAACCAGCCGCTGACGGAAGACGGCAAGCTGCTGGCGCGCTTCAATGCGTCCTATCAGAACACCGACAGTTTCCGGGACCACTTCATCAATTCGGAACGCAGTCAGGTCGCGCCGACGCTGCGCTGGCTTCCGACGTCCCGCACGACGGCCGATCTTGAGCTTGAATACTACAAGCAGGACCAGCAGTTCGACTACGGCGTGGTTGCCGTTGACGGCAAGGCGCTGGCCCTGCCGCGCGAGCGGTTCCTGGGGGAACCGGGGGATCGTGCCGAGTCCGACGAGCTTCGGATTCAGGCAAGCGTCGATCATCGGTTCAATGACGATTGGTCGCTCCGGGCCCTGGCGCGCTACTCGGATTCCAGTGCCACGCCGACGCAATCGTTTCCGCTCGGACTGGCCGCCGATGGACGCACACTCAACCGGCGTTTCTTCGTGTTCGACCAGGACTATCAGAACTATGCCCTGCAAGCGAACTTGACCGGCAAGTTCGAAACGGGTCCGCTGGCGCATCAACTCCTGTTCGGCGCCGATGGCAACCTGACGCGCTTCGAATCAACAAACTTTGCCGCGGATCTCGATCCCATCGACATCTTCAATCCGGTTTACGGCGCGACACCGGGTCCGCTCTCGGCGCCGGGCACGCAGGATCGGCGGATCGACTTCTATGGTGTCTATCTGCAGGACCTGGTCTCGTTCGGCGACCATTGGAAGCTGCTGCTCGGCGGCCGGTACGACACGGCACACACGCGGTTCGCCCGCAACGATGTCAGCGTCACGGACAAATGGGACCAGGCTTTCTCGCCACGCGCGGGGCTGGTTTATCAGCCGATCGACGACCTGAGTATATATGCAAGCTATACGACGTCATTCCTGCCGCCCTTGAGCGGCGCGGGCTTCAGCGGCGAGCCATTCGAGCCGGAAGAAGGCGAACAGTTCGAAGCCGGCGTCAAGCGTGACTGGTTCGGTGGCCGGCTTTCGACGACATTGGCCGCCTATCAGCTCACACGCACGAATGTCTCGACGGCCGATCTCCAGAACCCGGGTTTTTCGATACAGGTCGGCGAGCAGCGCAGCCGTGGCGTCGAGCTCGACGTCGCCGGTGAGCTGGCGCCGGGATGGCGCGTAACGGGTGCGCTGGCCTACCTCGATACGGAGGTCACCAAGGACAACACCCTCCCCGTCGGCAATCAACTCATCAACGCGCCGGAATGGAGCGGCAGTCTTTGGAGCGTGTACGCCTTCCAGGACAATGCCCTGCGCGGGCTCGAAATCGGCGGCGGCGTCTTCGTGGTCGGCGATCGGAAGGCCGACTTCGCCAACCAGGTCGACGTCGACGGATACGCGCGGATCGATCTGTTTGCCCGATATGGCATCAACGACAACATCAGCCTGGCCCTCAACGTCGACAATCTGTTCGACGAAAACTATGTCGAGGGCGTGGTGTTCGGTCCGAACTTCATACAACCAGGCACGCCTCGCGCCGTGTTCGGCACGGTCCGGATCAAATTTTGAAAAGGCCGCGCGGTGCAGGCGGCGGTACCATCGGGATGATCAACCGGATAATGGCGGCATAGCCCCTTGCGCCGCCTCGATGGGCCGAATGCGATCCTCGATATCCGGCCACGTGTCACGTTGGGCACGGCGAATATCGTAACCCATCTGCAGGCCAAGCCAGATATCCGGCGTCGTACCGAAGTATTTTCCGAGACGTAAGGCCGTGTCCGCCGTGATCGCCCGCTTGCCCTGAACAATCTCGTTGATCCGGCCGGGCGGAACATCGATATCCCGCGCCAGGCGGTTCTGGCTGACACCATGTGGCTTTAGAAATTCCTCCAGCAGGATCTCGCCCGGTGGGATCGGGTCCAGCTTCTGGCCTATCCCATGTCATTTCGAATGCGCCTCAACCCTCGTGATCGTCGACGATCTCGACATCGCCGGCGTCACCACCCCGCCAATGAAAGCAAATTCGCCACCGATCGTTGATGCGAATGCTATGCTGGTCCGCGCGACCACGGCGCAATCCCTCAAACCTGTTTCCCGGCGGCGCGCGTAGACCTTCACCGCAGCACGTTGCATGTCAACCAACATGGCCATCACGTGACCACCGAAGCGACAGGACGCCAGCGCGCGGGTGGCGTGCGCGGGCTCAGCGTGGCCACGGGCCGCGGCATCGTCTACATGATCGTCGGCTGCGCGCTGCTGACGCTGAACGACGCCCTGGTGAAGTGGACGACCGCGGGCTATCCGGTCGGCCAGATCCTGTTCGTGCGCGGCGGCTTCGTGTTCCTGCCGATCGCCTTCCTGATCTGGCGCATGGGCGGCCTCGGCGTGCTGCGCGTGCACAATCACGGCGGCCAGGCGCTGCGCGCCATGCTGGTCGTGGTCGCGACCTTCCTGTTCATTACCGGCCTCAGCCTGCTGCCGCTGGCCGACGCCATCGCCATCGCCTTCGCCGGGCCGCTGATCGCCACCGCCCTGGCGCCGTTCCTGCTGGGCGAGAAGGTCGGCTGGCGGCGCTGGTCGGCGGTCATCGTCGGCTTCGGCGGCGTCCTGCTGATGGCCCGGCCCAGCGGCAACGTCGTCGCCTGGGCCGTGCTGCTGCCGCTGGGCGCGACGATCTGCGGCGCGCTGCGCGACCTCCTGACCCGCCGCATCGCCGCCACGGAATCGTCCGTCGGCATCCTGTTCTACACCACGACCGCGGTCACCATCGCCGGCGGCGTCAGCTTGGCCCATTACGGCTGGACGCCCATGCCCTGGCAGGACGCCGGCATCCTGGCGCTGGCGGCGCTGTTCATGGCCGCCGCCCACTACCTGCAGATCGAGGCCTTCCGCTTCGCCGAGGCCACCGCCGTCACGCCCTACCGCTATACGTCGATGGTCTGGGCGATCCTGTTCGGCTACCTGATCTGGAGCCACCTGCCGAGCGGCGGCATGCTGGCCGGCGCCGTCCTGGTGATCGGCAGCGGCCTCTACATCTGGCACCGCGAGCGGCGGCTCAAGGGCTCGTAGGCACCACGTCGAAGGCGACGCTGATGCGCTCCTGGTCGGATTCGAACGGGATCGTGCGGTGCCAGAAATAGGACGGGAACAGCAGCATGGCGCCGGCTTCCGGCCGGATCATCCGCGTTCGCGCCAGCGCCCGGTTGCCGCCGCCGGCATCGCCGACGTTGGAGGCGCCGAACTCGATGAAGCCGGCCGGGGCCTCGGCCGCGGCCGCCACGGCGTCCGGCAGCGCGACATAGTAGACGCCGCTGATGAAGCCGCTGGGATGGTTGTGCGGGCTCTGGTGGCCGCCCCGGCGCAGCACCACGCCCCAGACCACCAGGCGCCAGTCCATGGGCGGGTCGCGAAAGTAGGCGTAGGCGGCGTCCGCCACCTGTCGCGACAGGTAATCCGCCGCCGCGGCGCGCACCATGCCGTCGAAGGCGCGGACCACCGGCGCCGCGTCGCCGGCGATATCGAGCGTCTGGCTGCCGAGCGTCGTCGACCGGCCGGGGCGGTCCCAGAGCAGCGACTCGTGGCCGCGCACATGGGCCGCCAACGCCCGGTTGAACGCCTCGATGCCGCCGAAGCCGTCCACGGCCTGGAAGTCCCGACGGCCGAGCAGCCGGTCGTAATCGAACATTCGCGCCACGTCGGCCGCGCGCCCGAGGTCGCCATAGACCAGTCCCAGCGTCGCGTGCGCCCGGACGTAGCGCGGATTGATCGCGATCGCCCGTTCCAGGGACTCGCGCGCCGCCTCGGGCCGGCCACGGCGCTGCTGGGCCAGGCCGAGGTGATAATGCGCGTTGGCGAAGCCCGGATCGATGGCGACGGCCCGCGCGCAGGCCGTCACCGCGTCGTCGGGCCGGTCCAGCTCGACATAGGTCCAGCCCAGGTTCGACCAGACCGCCGCGTTCCGTCCGTCCTTCGCCAGCGCCTGTTCATAGGCCACGGCCGAGCCGGCGAAATCACCGGCATCGCCCAGCGCGTTGGCGAGCGCGGCCAGCGCCGCCGCATCCCCGCCGGCCCGCCGATAGGCCGCGATCGCCGCCGGCAGGTCGCCGAGCTCGCGCCGCGCGTGCCCCAGCGCCAGGGCCGCGGCGGCATGGTCCGGGCGCAGCGCCAGCGCGGTCTCGAACGCCGCGACCGCGGCCGGCAGGTCACCCGCCAGCCGCGCCATGTTGCCGAGACCGAGCCGGGCCTCGACCGATTCCGGATTGGCCGCCACCGCCCGCCGATAGGCCTCGCGCGCGTCGTCATGCGCCCCACGTCCGGCCAGCAGGCCGGCAAGGTTGAACGCGGCCCCGGCATGTTCCGGCCGCAGGCCGAGGACCCGGCGGTAGGCGTCTTCGGCTTCGCCATTGCGTCCGAGCGCGGCGGCGGTGTTGCCGAGATTGAACCAGGCGCCGGCATGTCCCGGTGCCTGGTCCACGGCCGCGCGAAAGGCCGATGCCGCCTCGTCCAAGCGGCCGGCCGCCTTGTAGGCGCTGCCGAGATTGACCCGGATGGCGGGATCAGCGGGATGGGCCGCGCTGGCGGCGGAGAGCAGCGTCAGCGCCTCGTCCGCCTGGCCCCGGCGGAGCGCGATGGTGCCGGCCAGGTGCAGGACGGCCGGATTGTCCGGCGCCGCCGCGCGGAGCGCATGACAGATCTCGGCCGCCGTATCCAGACGGCCGGACCGGAACGCCGCCACCGCGGCCTGGAACTGTGCCTGTGCGTCCTGCATGCGGTTCGATGTCACCGTTGAGACGTTTGAAAATGGGCCTGTCGGCCCATTTTCACGGCCTTGCCGGCCCGCTCAAACAAGCGCTTATACCTCAGACGAACGCCAAAATGGGGTGATTTGACGCATACGGCGGTCTAGCGCGTTTTCCGCTCACGCGGAATCTGGACCGGCCCGCTCCCCCACCCGGCCCCCCCTAGGACACTGCCGTTGGGTGGCCGGGCGGGGGAGCGGGCCGGTGCCGTACGAACGAAAAATGCGCTAGATTGCCGCCGCCATTCAACGATTCAGGTGCACCGACCCAGATGTCCGTATTGGTCACCGGCGCCGCCGGCTTCATCGGCTATCACGTCACCCAGGCGCCGCTGGACCGCGGCGAGCGGGTCATCGGCGTCGACAACGTCAACGACTATTATGACGTCGGGCTGAAGCGGGCGCGGCTGGCGCAGCTCGCCGGCCGCGACGGGTTCGGCTTCCGGGAGCTCGACATCGCCGACCGGACGGCGCTGGCGGCGTCCGTCGCGGATGCCCGGATCGACGGCATCGTGCACCTGGCGGCGCAGGCGGGCGTGCGCTATTCGCTGGAGAACCCCTTCGCCTACGTGCACAGCAACCTGGTCGGCCATATGTCGATGCTGGAGCTGCAGCGCGGCCTGCCCGACTGCCGGCACATGGTCTATGCCAGCTCGAGCTCGGTCTATGGCGGCAACACCAAGCTGCCGTTCGCCGAAAGCGACCGCGTCGACCATCCGGTCTCGCTCTACGCCGCGACCAAGAAGTCGGACGAGCTGCTGTCGCATGCCTATAGCGATCTCTACCGGCTGCCGCAGACGGGCCTGCGCTTCTTCACGGTCTACGGCCCCTGGGGCCGGCCCGACATGGCGATGTGGATCTTCACCAAGGCGATCACCGAGGGCAAGCCGATCCAGGTCTTCAACCATGGCGACATGCGGCGCGACTTCACCTATGTGGACGACATCGTCGCCGGCGTGCTGGCGGCGCTCGACAGCCCGCCGGCCGACGACGGCGCGGCGCCGCACCGGCTCTACAATATCGGCAATCACCGGTCGGAATCGCTGCTGTACATGATCGAGGTGCTGGAGCGGGCGCTGGGCCGGGAGGCCGAGAAGATCATGGCGCCGATGCAGCCGGGCGACGTCAAGGACACCTATGCCGACATCGACGCGATCAGCCGCGACCTGGGCTACCGGCCGACGACGCCCATCGACGTCGGCATTCCCAAATTCATCGCCTGGTACAAGGACCATCACGGGCTGAGCTGAGCGGCCGCCGGCGACGGATCGGAGGCATTGCTGACTTGACAACTCGGTTTTTGCCGATAGAATGCCGGTCGTCAGACAAGAGGCTATGTCCCTAAGGACATAGCCTCTTGTCTGACGACCGGACGACTCATGGCCAAGCACATCAGCGCTGCATATCAGCCACTCCTCGCGCGGATCGGCCGCGCGACAAAAGCCAACCGCGAATTGGCCATGATGTTGGCGGCGACCGAATGGCCGACGATTACCGACTACGAACTCTTCAGGAAAGTCCAGGTCCTATACGAGAGCGGGAAGAAACTTAACCTACGGCATCACCATGCCACCACGAGGGACTACAAGCGCCTTCATCAACAACTACGAAACCTGGGCGTATTGGCGTCCGATCCCGACTACGGAAAATCCGCTTACAGAATTCTCTCCAACCCGGACCGGCCCGCGGAGGAAATCTGTTGCAGCGTCGATCCGTTCTGCCACGTCTCGCATCTGTCGGCGATGCAGCGCTATGGGCTTACGAATCGACGGCCCAAATCCCTGTTCCTGACCACGCCGGCGCCGAAAACCGCCAGAACGCTAACCGCGGACAGAATGATGCGCGATCACGGCGAGGATATCGGCACGCGCCTTGACGACATCGTTCCGCTGAAAGTGGTTCATCATCCGAAAAGCGTCAGGAAACGAGAGATAAGTGATTTCCGGACCGCCCATCCGGGCCAATGGCTGCCGGTCCGTGGCTCGCTCGCGCGCCTGGCGACGATCGGACAAACCTTCACGGATACGCTCACCGAGCCGGGTAGGTGCGGCGGCATGGCGCATGTCATCGAGGTCTGGCGGGAATTCGGCCCGACATATCTCGAGGAAATCGTCTCGGCTATCGACGTCGCGCCGACCGCCATCGCCAAGGTTCGCGCCGGCTACATCCTGAGCGAGCTTCTCGGCATCGACGATCCGCGGGTGACCGCATGGCAGCGCTTCGCCATGCGCGGCGGTTCGCGGGTTCTCGACCCATCGAAGCCCTATGCGCCGGAGTTCTCGGAAACGTGGATGCTTTCGACCAATGTCTGACGATCGTCGGATGGCCGAGGAAGAACCCGTTGCCGTTGCCGATATCTCTGCCTGGGTGGAACGCGCCCGACCGGACCCGGAAGCATATCTCGAACGTCAGGCAACCGAGGTGTTCCTGACCGCGGTCGGCATCAGCGAGGCATATCGCCGCGATGTCTATCTCAAGGGCGGCGTCCTCATGGGTATCCGGTATGGCAGCCCGCGCCAGACGGCCGACCTGGATTTCTCCACCTCGCTGGATCCGAACCGTACCGAGACCGAACAGATTCGAGCGGATTTCGACATCGCCCTGACACGCGCGTCCGCACGCCTGGGCTATCCGGACCTGATCTGCCGCGTTCAGACCATCAAGCCACGGCCGTCGGCCGGGAAATTCGCAACCGCCTCCTTTCCCGCCCTCGCCCTGACGATCGCATACGCCCGCCGGGAATCGGCGCAGGCCGGCCGCCTCGCCGACGGCCAGTGCCCGACCGTCCTCGACATCGATATCAGTTTCAACGAGTTCGTGGACGGCCTTCAGATCATACGATTGGGCGCCGAAGGCGCCGATATCCTGGCCTATTCGCTGAACGATCTGATGGCCGAGAAACTGCGGTCGATGTTGCAGCAGGTCGCCCGAAACCGATACCGGCGGCAGGACGTCTATGACCTTGCGCTGCTGATCGAACAGCTCACGTTCGACGATGGCGAGAAGGCTCGCCTGCTCGATACGTTCCTCAAGAAATGCCGTTCGCGCCACATCAGCCCGGATCGGAATGCTATATCCGACCCCGAGGTCGTCCGCAGAGCCCGGTCCGAATGGGCGACTCTCGAACTGGAACTACCCGAGCTTCCGGACTTCGATGAACGCTTCGGCATCGTCGACCGCTTCTATCGGTCGCTGCCCTGGACATCACCCTGATAGCCCGCCCGGAATAGGTGCCAACGACGTCAATTCGTTGGCGATCGGCCTCCCCATCTGGTCATTGCCCGACTTGATCCGGCAATCCAGGCGGCTTGTGTCCGAGGCACGGTTCCGGATCACCGGGTCAAGCCCGGTGATGGGGCTCGACGTCACGATGAACGCGGACCAAACCGGAAACCGTGAGGACAACAGCCCGGATCACGGCCATGCCGGCCCCCGCGGCCGTGAAGAAACCGCGGAAGGGCGGATCGAGTCTCGCCGACGTCGTTTCGCCTCCTCCTCCGGTCAGGCTATGGCGCCAGATAGGTCCAGCAGCCGGTGTCCGCCAGCGCCGGCCTGATCCGCGCCAGCGCGCCGTCCGGCACGGCCCGCAGCCGCGCGCGCAGGCGGTCGAAGCATTTCACCTGATAGCGGAACGTGCCTTGCGCGTAAGCGCGGCCGAGCAGTTCCAGCTCGAACGCGTCGGCGCCGGCGGCCGCGGCCTGGGCGTTCGCCGCCAGGAACGGCAGGTAGACCTCGCCGGCGAGCCGCAGCAGGCCCGTCACCGCCACCGGCAGCGGCGCATCGGCCGGCAGCCAGTCGCCCTCCAGGCCCGAGAGGTCGTCCATCTGCCGGACCCAGTCGTAGGTGCGTTGGGCCGATGTACGCATGATCCCGGCCGGCGTCGGATCGGTGGCCAGCGTCTTCAACTGGCCGAACCAGCCGAAATCGGCCAGCGACGGCCGGCCGCCGAACAGATAGCTGTCGAGGCCGACATGGCCGTCGAGCAAGGCCAACACGCGATGATAGGTCGCCTCGATCACCGGCGCGTTCTGCGGCGTGCAGCCGACCAGTGCCATGCGGCCGACCTGCCGGTCGGTGAAGGCGGCGACGGCGGCGTCATAGGCCTCGCCCTCGAGCTCGGGCTGACTGTCGTTGACGATCCAGCGCGCCGCATAGTCCTGATCGACCTTTCGCGCCCAGCGGTAGTGGAACATGGCCTTGGTGCCCCACTCGTCGGCCATGTCCTCGATCAGGTCGCAGAGAAACCCGTGGCCGGGATCGTCGGGGATGATCGAGCGCGCGCCCGGATGCCGCTCTTCCAGCAGGTAGGCCATCGGCGTCGAATCGACGTGATGGCTGCCGTCCTCGGGCAGTTGCAGGACCGGGATCAGCGGCGGCTTCACGTCCGTCAGCTCGGCCCGGATCGCCGGCGTGCGCATCACCCAGTCATGCGGCAGCCGCCGATAGCGCATGATCGCGCGCATTTTCATGGAATAGGGCGAGCCGTTGGTGCCGATCAGGCGATAGCGATCCGTCATGGTCCCCGATGTGCCTATCTTGTGATTTCCGTTCCCGCCCATCCTATTGCAGGCTTGCGGCCATGACGCGTCATTTTCGCGCTTGGCGGCGGGCGCTGACGATCCTGCTGACGACGGTCACGGCCAGCCCGGTGGTGGCGGCGAACGAACCGGTCGACCTGGAACTGATCCTCGCCGTCGACATCTCCGGCAGCATCGATGCGGGCGAGGCGCAGTTGCAACGCGACGGCTATGTGGCCGCGCTCACCAGTCCCGAGGTCATCGACGTGATCCAGGCCGGCTTTATCGGCCGCATCGCGCTGACCTATGTGGAATGGGCCGGCCTGGCGCACCGCTGGACGGTGGTCGGCTGGCGCGCGGTGCATGACGCGGCCAGCGCGCGCGACTTCGCGGCGGTCCTGAACACGGCGCCGCTGTCGCGTGGCCAGCGCACCTCGATCAGCGGCGCCATCGATTTCGCGCTGCCGATGTTCGACGGCAACGGTTTCGAAGGCACCCGGCGGGTCATCGACATCTCCGGCGACGGCCCCAACAATAACGGCCGCTGGGTCCGGGAAGCGCGCCAGACCGCGATCGCGGCCGGCGTCACCATCAACGGCCTGCCGATCATCAACGACCGGCCCAACGTCTTCGGCTTCCCCAGCCTGCCGGACCTCGACCGCTATTACTGGGAATGCGTGATCGGCGGGCCCGGCGCCTTCATTGTCGTGGCGGAGAGCTTCCAGGACTTCGCCGCCGCGATCCGCCGCAAGCTGATCCTGGAAATCGCCGGCCGCCGGCCGCCCTCGCCGCCCCGCCCGCTGCTTCACTACGCGGCCGGCAGCGACCGCTACGACTGCACGATCGGCGAGCAGCAATACCGCGAGTTCTTCCAGAACCTGGACAACGACCCGTTCTGAGGCGGGCAAGCCACTACCCAGGGCAGCGCAACGGCCCTATTCCGCGAACGACTCGTGGTGCTGGTGCCACCAGTTGGCGATGTCGATGCGGCGGAAGAAGGCGCTCGGATCGGTATGGCGACGCGCGCGCCGTTCGGCCGACGGCCTTGGGCACGCGCCGGCCGCGGCCCCGGTCCGTCGGAATCCACCAGTTGCATGGCAACTCCCGCTGTCATGGATTTGCTAACATAGCCCAGGCGGCGGCGACGGGCGCGGCGGGACGGTGCAGGCAGATGACGGATGAAACACGGCCGCCGCTCAGCGGCCTTCGGGTGATCGACGCCGCGACGATCTTCGCCGGCCCGCTGATCGCCACCTCGCTCGGCGATTTCGGCGCCGACGTGGTCAAGGTCGAGCATCCCCGGGGCGACCCGCTGCGCCAGACCGGCTATCGCAAGGACGGCGTGCCGCTATGGTGGAAGGTGGTCGGCCGCAACAAGCGCTGCGTCACGCTGGACCTGAAGCAGGCCGACGGCCAGGACATCTTCAAGCGCCTGGTCGCCGGCGCCGACGTGCTGATCGAGAACTTCCGCCCCGGCACGCTGGAAAGCTGGGGCCTGGGCTGGGAGGTCCTGCACGCGCTCAATCCCCGCCTCGTCATGGTGCGCGTCACCGGCTTCGGCCAGACCGGCCCCTACCATCGGCGGCCGGGCTTCGGCACGCTGGCCGAGGCCTTCAGCGGCTTCGCCCACGTCACCGGCCAACCCGACGGGCCGCCGACCCTGCCGCCCTTCGGCCTCGCCGACGGCGTCGCGGCGCAATACGGCACCTTCGCCGCCATGTTCGCGCTCTACGAACGCGACGCCGGCGGCAGCGGCCAGGGCCAGTTCATCGACCTGTCGATCTACGAGCCGCTGTTCGCGCTGCTCGGCTACCAGCCGACGGTGTTCGACCAGCTCGGCGTCGTGCAGCAGCGCAGTGGCAACCGTTCGGTCAGCAACGCCCCACGCAACGCCTACCGGACGGCGGACGGCCGCTGGGTGGCGCTGTCCTCGGCGGCACCGGCGATCCTGAAGCGCCTGCTGCGCCTGACCGGCGGCGACGCGGCGGCCGAGGACCCGAGGTTCCGCACGGCCGAGAGCCGGCTGCGGCATGTCGACGCGCTCGACGCCATCGTCGGCGGCTGGATCGGCCGGCATGACCAGGACCTCGTCCAGG
>JANQKO010000113.1 GCA_028281075.1 Alphaproteobacteria bacterium
GCGGCTGGGAAGCGCTGGCGCCCGAGTTCGAGGGCGTCGGCTTCGCCGGCCTCGTGACCGCCACGCATGCCGCCATGGTCGACCTGGCGCGCGACAATCCCGATATCCGCGTCGCCATCAAGACCAAGAACCACGCCACCGCGCTCGACACCATCGAGCGGGCCTTCGGCAAGGGCTTCAAGCCGCCGGCGAACCTGGAATTCGTCATCGGCGGCGATCCCTTCGCGCTGATCGTCGGCAGCGACGTCATCTGCGCCTTCAACAGCACGTCCCTGTTCGAGGCGCTGGCCGCCGGCATCCCGATCGTGCAGCCGATGTTCGGCGAGGCGGCCGATCCGGCGCTGCGCCCGTTCGTGGTCGAACTGGGCCCGGCGGCGGACCAGGCGGCCTCGGCCGAGGACCTGACGCGGATGCTGGCGGCGCGGGCGCGCGAGCGCGCGAGCGCGCGGATCGCCGCCGCGCTGCCGGCGGTGTCGTGTCGGATGCTGGACCATTGGGTCGGCAATTCGGATGGCCTGGCGGGTCGGCGGACCTGCGATCTGCTGGCCGATATCGTGGCCGGCGCCGCCGCGCCGGCGGCGGCCAGCGCCTGAGTCGGTCCATGCCCGGGTCCGCGCACCGCCCATCCAGCCGCTGGCTGCTGCTGCCGGTCGAGGTCAAGGTGCGCGAGCTGCAGGGCAAGCTGCTGCTGGCGGCGTTCGCGGCCGAGGCCGGGTTCAGCACCGTGCTCGGCGACCAGAACGTGCTGCTGCACCATCTGAAGCGGCTGCCCCGGGGCATCTATCTGGACAAGAGCATCTCGCGCACCAAGACCCGGCATTTCGCGCGGCTCAAGCAGGCCGGCCACCATATCGCCGCCTGGTGCGAGGAGGGCCTGGTCTATCTCGACCGCGAGACCTATCTCGCCGAGCGCGTGTCGCTCGACTCGCTGGGGCTCGCCGACCGCTTCTTTGCCTGGGGCGAGCGTCAGCGCGGCGACATCGCCAGCCACGCCAACGGCCAGGCCGACAAGGTCCTGGCCACGGGCAACCCGCGCATGGACGTGCTGCGTCCCGAATTGCGCGCGCTCTACGCGGCCGAGGTCGAGGCGATCCGGCGGGCGCACGCGCCCTATATCCTGGTGAACACCAATTTCGGCCGCTACAACCATTATCTCGGCCCGAACCACATGATCACGCTGCAGAAGCAGCGCGGCATCGTGCGCACCGCGGTGGAAGAAGCGCATCTTCAGGCCTGGTGCGATCACGTGCATGCGATGTTCGATTCCTTCGTCGCCATGCTGCCGGACCTGGCGGCGGCGTTTCCCGACCGGCGCGTCGTCGTGCGGCCGCATCCGGCCGAGAACCACGACCGCTGGCGCGCCGAAACCGCCGGGCTCGACAATGTCTCGGTGCTGCACGACGGCAGCGCCGCGCCCTGGATCATCGGCGCCGACGCGCTGGTGCATGCCGGTTGCAGCACGGGCCTGGAGGCGTTCCTGCTGTCGACGCCGGTCTATGCCTATCGCGCCGTCCGCTCGGACCGCTTCGACGCCTTCCTGCCGAACGCCGTCAGCCATGAATGCGCCAGCCGGGACGACCTGATCGCCGCCATCCGGGCCGGCCTCGACGACCGGCCGTCGGACGGCCCCGGCCGGGAGATCGTCGGGACCTATATCGCCGGCCTGCGGGGACCGTTCGCCTGCCAGAACATCGTCGCCGCCCTGCGGGACGTCGACGTTCCGGCCGAGGCCTTCGATGACTCGCTGTCGGCGCGGGCCAGCCGGATCGGCCGCGATGCCCTGCAGCGCGGCAAGCGCGGGCTGCAAAGGGCGCTGTCGCCGGCGGGGGGCGACGGCGGCTACGCGGCGCAGAAATTTCCCGGCCTCCGGGCCGGCGAGGCGGGCGCCGTGCTGGAAGGCCTGCGCGCGGCGACGGGCCGCTTCGCCGATGTCGGCGTCGCGGCGATCCCGGCCTTGCCGAACTGCGTGATCGTGCGCGGCGCCGGCCAGGCATGACCGATCAATTGCGCGCCAACGCGCCCCGGCCCGGTCTCGGCTACGTCCTGCGCAAGAAGCTGCGGGCGCTGGTGGCGCCGTTCCCCCGGGTCTACCGGTTTCTGCTGCGGCTGTGGGGCGTGGTCGTCGCCGTGCGGTTTTTCCTGCACGCGGTCATGTCCGGCAAGCTGCGGGCCAGGCGCGACGACGGGCGTTTCGCGGCCTTCCTGTCGCGTCAGTCGGTGCTCGGTTTCGACGTCGATCTGGGCGTCATCCGGGAGGCCGATGACGTGCGCCACGCGCTCGCCGCGCGCGGCCTCGAACCGATGGCGGGCGGCTGGACCTTCTATGTCGGTCCGGGGCCGGCCCTCGACCGCTGCTTTCCGTTCCTGCGGGACGTCTATCCGCCGGGCGTCGGCCTGAAGATCCTGAAGGACCTGCAGCATCCGGACGACGCCATCTATGCGCGACACGATCTCAATCCGGCCGCCGGCGCCGCCCTGATGCGCAAGCTGACGCCGCCGCCGAAAGCCCTGATGCGCATCGCCAACCAGCTTCACGCCGCCGGCCTGGGACCGCGGGTGCACGATCTCATCCACCTGGACGCCGCCGGCGTGCCGTTGTCGGCCTATGTCGTCGACCATGTCGGCGGGCCGCCGGCCGATGCGCGCGCGCATACCGCGTTCATGCCGCGCCTGCGGTCCTGGCTCGACGGCGGCGCCATCACCACGGTGCACAGCAGCACCGACGCGGCGATGGACTTCGCGCCGCCGGACTGCAACGGCAATCTGCGCCGCGACGCCGATACCGGCCAACCGCTCTATGTTGATTTTCAGGCCTTCATGATCGCCGACGACGCGGCGCTGGTCGGCCGGATCGCCGAGGAAGAAAAGGACAAGACGCATTTCGGCGGCACGCGCTTCTTTCGCGGCGGCGGGCAGTATCTCTATCAGGCCATTCCCGGCCTGGCGCCGGGCAAGCGCGACATCGAGACGCGCTGGCGGGCCTTCGACGCGCTGCTGCGCCATGCCGACCTGCAACTCGACGGCCGGCTGGTCTTCGATATCGGCTGCAATACCGGCCTGATGCTCTACCAGGCGCTCGGCGCCGGCGCCCTCTGGGGCTTCGGCTGGGACATGCCCGATGTCGCCGGCGCGGCGGCGCGCCTGCTGCCGGCGCTGGGCGCGACGCGGGCGACGGTCACCGGCGGCGCCATCGACGACGCCACCGACTTCGCCGCCGCCCTGCCCGCCCGGTTCGCCGGCCATGACGGCGGCGTGCTGTTCTATCTCGCCGTCAGCGACCATATCGGCTTTCCGCCCGGTATCGCCGCCCTGCCCTGGACGCACATGTTCTACGAAGGCCATGCCGACCAGGGCATCGGCGACCAGTATCAGCGCATCAAGGCCGTGCCGTGGCTGGCCGCGGCCGAGCTGCTCGGCCATCGCATGGTCAGCGACGGCGATTCGCCGGCCCGGCCCCTGATGCTGATCCGGCGGCCGTCATGACCGGGCTGGCGCGGCGCGCCGAGCGGGCGCTGAAGACCTTCGGCGGCCGTGGCCTGCGCTGGCAGCTCCGCTACAAGCGGCTGTTCGCGCGGCCGGGCCGCGCGGTCTTCGTGACCGCGCTGCCGAAGTCCGGCTCGACCTTTCTGGTCAACGCGCTGCGCGAGGCCACGGGCTTCCTGCCGTTCTTCTTGGGCGCCCATCACCTGAACGAGCAGGACCTCTATCCGCCGAAGCTGCTGGATGCCTGGGCGATGGACGTCGTCTGTCATCAGCACACGCGCGCCACGGCGCCGAACCTGTCGCTCATGCGCGACTTCGGCATCCGGCCGGTGGTGCTGGTGCGGGACCTGGGTGACTGCGTGGTCAGCCTCTGCGACCACCTGGAAACGGAATCCGGGACAACGCCGGTGCTGAATGTCGGCGCGGATTTCACCGAGCTCGGCCGCGCCGCGCGGCTGGACCTGGTCATCGACCTGGCGCTGCCGTGGTACGTGCAGTTCGTCGCCGGCTGGTCGCGCCAGTCGGAGGTCGACACCCTGTGGCTGACCTACGACACGCTGATGGCCGAAAAGACCGATACCGTCGCGCGCGTGCTCGATTTCTGCGGCATCGACGCCGCGACCGGCCTGGAGGCCGCGGTGGCGCGCGCCGCCGGCGGCAACAGCCGGTTCAACCAGGGCCGCAGCGGCCGCGGCCGGGCCGAGCTCTCGGCCGCGCAGCGGGCCCGGATCGCGGCGCTGGCCGCCCATTTTCCGGGCGTGGATTTCTCGCCGGTCGGCCTGCCGCCGGCGGCGCCGGCCACGGCCACGGGCTGAGCGCGGGCCGCGTCCGATGTGCGGGATCACCGGCTTCGTCGACCTGTCGCGCGGCATGGCCGCGGACCGGCTGGCCGAGACCGGCCGGGCCATGGCCGACAGCATCCGCCATCGCGGCCCGGATTCGGACGGCGTCTGGACCGATGCCGCGGCCGGGGTCGCGCTCGCCCACCGGCGTCTCGCCATCATCGACCTCTCGGCCGAGGGCGCGCAGCCCATGCACTCGGCCGACGGCCGCTACGTCATCAGCTATAACGGCGAGGTCTACAATTTCCCCGAGCTGCGGGCCCAACTCGAAACACGGGGCCACGGCTTTCGCGGCCGCTCCGATACCGAGGTGATGCTGGCCGCCATCGTCGAGTGGGGCCTGACGGCCGCCGTCCAGCGCTTTGTCGGCATGTTCGCCTTCGCGCTCTGGGACCGGCGTGACCGGCGGCTGCATCTGGTGCGCGACCGCCTGGGCATCAAGCCGCTCTACTACGGCCGGATCGGCCGAAGCTTCCTGTTCGGCTCCGAGCTGCGGTCGCTGCGGGCGCATCCCGGCTTTCAGGACGACATCGACCGCGACGCGCTGACGCTCTACATGCGGCTGAACTGCGTGCCGGCGCCGCACAGCATCTTCCGCCGGGTTCGCAAGCTGGCGCCGGCCAGCATCCTCACCCTCGACACCGGCAGCGGCGAGGTGGCGTCCGAGACCTACTGGTCGCTGAAGGACGTGGCCGAGGCGGCGCGGCGGGCGCCGTTCGCCGGCGATATCGGCGAGGCCGCCGACGCGCTCGAGGACTGCCTCGGCGAGGCCGTGCGCTGCCGCATGGTCGCCGACGTGCCGCTGGGCGTGTTCCTGTCGGGCGGCGTCGATTCCTCGACCGTCGCGGCGCTGATGCAGGCCCGCAGCGACCGGCCGGTCAAGACCTTCTCGATCGGCTTCGGCGACGGCGCCTACGACGAGGCAGGCGACGCCGCCGCCGTCGCCCGCCATCTCGGCACCGACCATCACGAGCTCTATGTCACGCCCGAGGCGGCGCAGGCCGTGGTGCCGCGCCTCGGCGCCATGTATGACGAGCCGTTCGCGGACTCCTCGCAACTGCCGACCTTTCTCGTCTCCGAGATGGCGCGCCGGCAGGTCACGGTGGCGCTGTCCGGCGACGGTGGCGACGAGACCTTCGGCGGCTACAACCGCTACCTCTGGAGCGGCCGCGTCGCCGGCGCCAACGCCCGCCTGCCGCTGGGCCTGCGGCGGCTGCTGGCGGGCGCCATCACCGCCGTCCCGCCGGCCGCCTGGGACCGCCTCGGCGGCCTGCTGCGGCAGCGCAACGCCGGCGACAAGCTGCACAAGCTCGCCGGCCTGCTCGACGCCGACGGCGTGCCCGAGATCTACCGCCGGCTGATCAGCCAGTGGCGGGACCCGGCCGCGCTCGTCATCGGCGGCCGCGAGCCGGCGATCCTGGCCCAGCGCCCCGGTGACTGGCTGGGCGGGGGCGATGCCGCGGCGCAGATGATGTATCTCGACGCGCTCAGCTACCTGCCCGACGACATCCTGACCAAGGTCGACCGCGCCAGCATGGCCGTCAGCCTGGAGGCGCGGGTGCCGATCCTCGACCATCGCGTGGTCGCGTTCGCCTGGTCGCTGCCGCCGGCGCTGCGCATTCGCGACGGCGTCGGCAAGCGGCTGCTGCGCGCGGTGCTGTACCGGCACGTGCCGCGGGCGCTGATCGAGCGGCCGAAGATGGGCTTCGCCGTGCCGATCCACGACTGGCTGCGCGGGCCGCTGCGCGACTGGGCCGAGGCGCTGCTGGACGAGGGCCGGCTGCGGCGCGAGGGCTTTTTCGATCCGGCGCCGATCCGGACGCGCTGGGCCGAGCATCTGAGCGGCCGCCGCAACTGGCAGCATCAGCTCTGGGAGGTGCTGATGTTCCAGGCCTGGCGGGAGGCGCGGACCGCATGACCGGCGCCGCCGATCCGATCTTCATCATCGGCGCGCCGCGCTCGGGCACGCTGCTGGCCGCCCGGATCCTGGGCGGCGTCGACGGCCATTGCCTGATCACCGAGCACCGCAACAAGGACGTCTGCCCCGAGGACGCGTCGGGCATCTCGGACAACGTGCTGTGGTGGTCGATCTTCTATGACGACTACGACGCCGCGTCCGGCCAGCCGCCCGCCGGCAGGTTTCGGGCCGATCCCGCGCGCGTCGAGGCCCTGCGGTCCCGCTATCTCGCGATCGCCGCCGGCCGCCGGCTGGTGGTCAAGAACCCGCGGCACACGCGGCATGTCGACGTGCTGACGGCGATGTTCCCGACGGCCCGCTTCGTCTATTGCGTGCGCCATCCCTGGACCACCATCGCCTCCATCGTCGGCAAGACCCTCGGTGTCGGCGGCCATCCCTCGGCCTTCCTGCTACCGGCCTCGCGCGACGCCGGCCTGCCCGACGACGTGCTGCTGCGGGCCGCGCATACGTGGGCCACGGCGCACGGCGCCTACGAGACCGCCGGCGCGGACTGGCGGGTTGTGCGCTACGAAGACCTGGTCGAGGATCCGGCCGGCCTGTTGCGGCCGCTCTTCGCCGCCCTTGATATCGCCGACGCGGCGGCGCTGCGGACCGCCTGCGGCCTGCCGCGCCGGCTGCCGCCGCGCAATTACCACGACGTCCGGCGGGCGTTCCGCCGCAGCCCGCACCGGGACGCGATCATGGATCTGATCCGTCCGGGCGCGGCGGCCTTCGGCTACGACGCCGACCCGGACCGGCTGCCGGCGGACGCGTTCGCGCATTACAAGCGCCAGCTCGGCTTCGGCAATGTCGGCCGCCGGCTGCGCCGGGTGTTGTCGCGATGACCGGCGGCATCGGCGCGCAGTTGCGGGCCGCGCCCGACGCGGCGGCGTTCCTGCGCCTCTGGCTCGACAACGCCCTGCTGGACGGCGCGGCCGAGCGCACGCTGAAGGATTACTACCGCAGCTTCGCGCGCTCGTTCAGCCCGCGCATCCGGCGCTACTACGCGGCGCAGATGGACGAGGTGCTGGCGCTGGTGCGGCGGCGTCCGGGCCTGCGCCTGCTGGAGGTCGGCTGCGGCTGCGGCACGGAATCGCTGTGGCTGGCCATGCATGGCGCCGACGTCCTGGGCATCGACGTGCGCGGCGACCGGGTCGAGACGGCGCGGCGCCGGGCCGAGGTCATGGCCGGCCATCTCGACCGCCCGGTGACGGCCGAATTCCGCCGGGCCGGCCTGCTGGACGTCGCCGGCGACGCCGGCTACGACGCGGTCTGGATGGAGCAGGCCTTCCACCACCTGGAGCCGCGCGAGGCCGTCGTGCGGCATCTGGCGCGGCTGCTGAAACCCGGCGGCAAGCTGGTGATCTCCGAGGCGAACGGCTGGAACCCGCTGCTGCAGCTCCAGTTGCTGCTGCGCCGCGGGCCGCGCACGGTGACGACCTTCATCGACGAGGACGGCCGCGGACTGCCCTACGGCAACGAGCGCGTGCTCTCGGCCGTGGCGCTTCGGCGGGCCTTCGCCGCCGTCGGCGTCCGCTGCCGCAGCGTGCGGCATTTCCGCATGTTCCCGAACCACCCGCTGTTCGATCCGCTGGGCGGGCTCGAGGACGCGGCGGCGCGCAACTGGCTGGCGCCGCTGCTGACGCATTACAACTATGTTGGCGAGCGCGAGGCATGACGGCGCCGCGCCTGTTGTTCCTGATGAACGAAGCGCTGTTTTTCACCACCCACCGGATGCCGGTGGCGCTGGCGGCGCGCGCGGCCGGGTTCGAGGTGCACGTGGCGGCGCCGTTCGAGCAGCCCTATGCCGACATCATCCGCGACAACGGCTTCCACTATCACGACATCCCGCTGAAGCGCGGCGGCCGCGGCCTGCTCGGCGAATTGCGGCTGATCGCGGCGTTCTGGCGGCTGCTGCGGACGCTGCGCCCCGATCTCGTGCACCACGTCGCCATGAAGCCGGTGCTCTATGGCGGCCTCTGCTCGCGCCTGCTGCGGGTGCCGGCGGCGGTGCACGCCGTGACCGGGCTCGGCTTCCTGTTCATCCGCGAGGACCTGTCGTCGCGGCTGATCCGGCGGCTGATCAAGCCGGTCTACCGCTTCGCGCTGGCGCATCCGAACGCGCGGGTGATCTTCCAGAACCCGGACGATCTCGGCATGTTCATCCGCGAGGGCCTGGTCGACGGCCGGGCGACGGTGATGATCCGGGGCTGCGGCGTCGACATGGACCGCTTCCGGCCCGGTTCGCCGCCGGCCGGCGCGCCGATCGTCATGTTTCCGGCCCGCCTGATCGGCGACAAGGGCGTCAACGAGTTCGTCCAGGCGGCCCGGATTCTCAAGGCCGAGGGTTGCGACGCGCGCTTCGTGCTGGTCGGGCGGCGCGATCCGGCCAACCTGACCGACGTCGGCGAGGCGGTGATCCGCGGCTGGCAGGACGACGGCCTGGTCGAGTGGTGGGGCTTCGCCAGCGACATGCCGGCGATCCTGGCGCAGGCGGCGATCGCCGTGACGCCCAGCTATCGCGAGGGCCTGCCGCGCGGCCTGATCGAGGCGGCGGCCTGCGGCCTGCCGATCGTCACCACCGACGTGCCGGGCTGCCGCGAGGTCGTGCGCGACCGCGACAACGGCCTGCTGGTGCCGGCCCGCGACGGCGCGGCCACGGCCGACGCGATCCGCGCCCTGCTGGCCGATCCCGGGCTGCGCCGCCGCATGGGCGCCCGCGGCCGCGAGCGCGCGGTGGCCGAGTTCTCGGTCGAGCGGTTCGTGGCCGAGACATTTGCGGCCTATCGCGCCGTGCTGCCAGAGGATATGCTGCCGGCCGGGGGATAATGGTGATCATCGCGACGAATCCGCTGATCCTGGCCGGCCTGTTGTTCGCGCCGGTCGGCGTCATCGCGCCCAAGGGTCTGGCGCCGCTGCTGTTCGCGGTGGCGGTCTGGCAGCTTCTGCTCGACCTGCGGGCCCGGCGCCTGCGCGAGATCTTCGATACCCGCGTTGCCTGGCTGCTGACGGCGCTGTCGCTCTGGTCGCTGATGACGGTGTCCTGGGCGCCGGATCCTGAACTGTCCATCGTCTCGGCCGCCAAGATCGCCGGCACCTTCTTCGCCGGACTGGTCATGCTGGCCGCGGCGCGGCGGCTGGCGCCGCCGGCCCGCGAATGGCTGGGCGGGGCCGTGATCGCCGGCTTCGCGGTCGCCGCCCTGGCGCTGGCGCTGGAGGTGGCGGCCGGCTATCCGGCGACCCAGGCCTGGTACGCCTATCAGGACCGCGGCGACGAGTTCCGCGCCGCGGCGCTGAACCGGGCGGTGGTCCTGGTCTTCCTCGCCTCCTGGCTGGCGGCCGTCGAGTTCCGCCGCCGCGGCCGGGCCTGGCTGGGCTGTACCGGCATCGTCGCGGCGGCCGTCATCGTCTTCGGCGCCGACGGCAACAGCGCCAAGGTCGCCGTCCTGGTCGCCGTGCCCCTGGCCGCGGTCGCCTGGTGGATCGGCAACCGCACGCACGTGGTGATCGCCGCCGTCGCCGTGCTGGGCGTCACCGTCGCGCCGATGCTGCCGCTGAACCTGCTGGCGCCGGACCGCTATGCCAAGGTCATCCCCGAGGCCTATTATTCCGCCCTGCACCGGCTCCATATCTGGCGCTTCAGCGCCGAGCGCATCCTCGACAAGCCGGCCTTCGGCTGGGGCCTCGACGCCTCGCGGGACCTGCCCGGCGGCGATGCGCGGCTGCCCGAGGGCGGCGTCGTCATGAGCATGCATCCGCATAACGGCACGCTGCAGGTCTGGCTCGAGCTGGGCGTCATCGGCGCCGGCCTGCTGGCCGTCGTCGTGGCGGTGTCGCTGCTGGCGCAGTGCCAGATCCGCGACCGATTCGACGCCGCCGCCACGCTTGGCGCCAGCGTCGTCGTGCTGGTCATCGCCAATCTCAGTTTCGGCATCTGGCAGACCTGGTGGCTCTGCACCTTCGGCCTGCTGGCGGCGCTGGTGACGGCGGCCGTCAGGACAGATGCGGCAGCGCTACCAGGCCGGCCGCAAGCAATGCCTCGCCAAGTCTGACATCGTCCGGCCCGTCCAGGTCGAAGCCGTGGTGGAACGGGATCTCGACCGGCAGGCTGGGCGCCGCGAACGGTACCTGCTGCGCCAGCGCCGCCTCGGCGCGGAACACCAGCAGGTTCCCGAACAGGTAATGCGGCGCCTTGCGCTGCTTGTTGTAGGCCTGCGCGCGTTCGGCCGGAAACCGGAAGGCGACATGGCCGTCGGCGATGACGCGCTGATTGACGGCGTGGTGGTTGTGCGGGCAGGGCACCACGGTCTGGGCCGAGCCGGCGGCGGGATCGGCGGCCAGCGCGTCGACGGCGGCGTCGAGATGCGCCGGCAGCAGGAACGGCGAGGTCGGCTGCAGCAGCGCGACGAACTCGGCCACCGCGCCCTCGCGGCCGGCCAGGTCCCGCAGCAGATGCGTGATCACCTCGATCACCGGCGTCTCGTCCCGGCCCAGCGCGGCCGACCGGTCGTGCCGCTCGACACCCAGTTCGCGGCAGCGCGCGGCGATCTCGGGCGAATCCGTGCTGCAGATCAGCCGCGCCGCCCGGCCGCTCGCCCGCGCCGCCAGCACCACGTAATCGATCAGCGGCCGGCCGGCGAAGGCCGTCAGGTTCTTCAGCGGGATGCTCTTCGAGCCGCCGCGCGCCGGGATCAGGCCCCAGGTCTCGCCCTTGCTGATCCGCATGGCCGTCAGCGCCGGTCCGCGAAGAAGGCGGCCGCCATCTCGATCACCCGGGCCTGGGTCTCGCGCCAGGCGTCCCGGGTCGAGCCGCCGATATGCGGCGTCAGCAGCACGTTCTCGTGCGCGGCGGCATGGCGCACCAGCGGATGGTCGGCGGCCCGGAAGCCGGGCGCGAACTCGCCCGCCAGCACGTCGCTGGCATAGCCGCCGATCCGGCCCGAACGCAATCCTTCCAGCAGCGCCGCCTCGTCGATCAGCTCGGCCCGCGCCGTGTTGATCAGGCAGGCGCCCGGCTTCATGCCGGCCAATACCCCGGCATCGATCAGGTGTCGGGTCTCCGGCGTCGCCGGCACGTGCAGGCTCAGCACGTCGGCCCAGGCGGTCAGCGCCGCCAGCGTCCCGGCCTTCTCCGCCACGCCATCGTCCACGTCGACGAACGGGTCGGCATAGCGCACCGGCATGCCGAAGGCCCGGCCGTATCGCGCCACGCGCCGACCCAGCCGGCCGTAGCCGACGATGCCCAGCGTCATGCGCGACAGCATGCGCGGCGCGGCGCCGAATTCGTAGCGGTCCCAGACGCCGCCCAGCACCGTTTGATGCGCCCAGGGCGTGCGCCGGGTCAGCGCCAGCAGCAGGCCCCAGGCATGCTCGGCCGTCGGCGTGATCGTGGCCAGGAACGCCTGCTCGTCCTTCAGCGAGAACACCCGCACGCCGCGCGCGGCGGTGGCGTCCATGTCGATATGCGGCACGCCCGTGGTGTTGGTGATGATGGCCGCCAGGTTGGGGCAGCGGTCCAGCTTCGCCGCGCCGACGTCATGGCCCAGCGGCGCGCAGCAGGCGTCCAGCGCCGCCAGCACCTCATCGCCGTCGTCGGCCGGCGTCTCCAGCTCGACGACATCGAAATGCGCGTCCAGCAGCCGCCGGTTCTCGGGCATGTAGTTCATCATGCGGTAGTAGAGCAGGCGCGGCTTCGCCGTCGCGGTCACCGCAGATCGCCCGCCTGCAGCACCGTGTCGGCGGCGACGGCGCGCGCCAGACGGCGGCCGATGACGTTTTCCAGCTCGTTCGCCGGGATGCCGGTGCCGGGCCGCTTGGTCGTCAGGTCGCCGGCCGTGAGCGTCTCGCCGGCGGCCAGGTCGCGGACCGCCACCACCGACTTCAGCGCCCATTTCTGGCCCTCGGCCTCGGACGGCGCCGGCTCCTTGCGGCCGTGGCCCAGCAGCCGCTCGACCCGGCGGACGTCGGCCACCAGTCGCGCCAGGTCCGCCGGCCCGGCCGAGACCTTCCAGTCCTGGGCGTTCGGCACGTCGCGCAGGATGGTGATGTGCTTTTCGATGATCTCGGCGCCGCGCGCCACCGCCGCCAGCACGGCAAGATGGTCCTCGGTGTGGTCGGAATAGCCGACCGGCCCGTCGAACAGCTCGGCCAGCCGGTCCATGGCCTGCAGGTTCACGTCGGCCGCCGGCGTCGGATAGCTGGTCACGCAATGCAGCAGCGCCACCCGGTCGCAGCCGCCGGCCCGGCAGGCGTCCAGCGCTTCGCGCACGTCGGCCTCGCGGTACATGCCGGTCGAGACGATCATCGGCCGGCCCAGCCCGGCCAGTCGCGTCAGGAAGCCCGGATTGTTGCGCTCGCCCGAGCCGACCTTCACCGCCGGCACGTCGAGCGCCTCCAGCCACTCGATGCGGGTCGCGTCGTGCGCCGTCGACATGAACAGCAGGCCGCGTTCGTCGCAGCGCTGTTTCAGCTTGCCGAATTCGTCCAGCGACAGGTTGCGCGGCCGCAGCCGGTCGCGCCATTCCGGCATGTCGGCGCTGATCATGGCCTCGACGTCGAAGAACTGCGTCTTGAACACATCCGCCCCGGCGTCGGCGGCCAGGTCGACGAGTTGCATGGCCATGTCCATGTCGCCGAAATGCGCGACGCCGGCCTCGGCGATGAACAGCACGGGCGCGCCGCCGCCGACCGGCCGGCCGCCGATCTCGAAGCCGGACTGGAACGTCGCGGATGTCATGCCGCCTTCATACTATCGCCGGCCCGGTCGCCACAAGCGCCGGCGTCACTCGCCCATCTGCAGCAACTGACCGCGCTGCCGCGCCAGGCGGAAGCAGATCATGAACACGGCCGTGCCCGCCGCCAGGTAGATCAGGTTCAGCCCCAGGCCCAGCCACATCAGGTCGGCCCGGAACACCCCGTCGACCAGGACCGCGCGCATGCCCTCGAAGGCATAGGCCGACGGCAGGCACCAGGCCAGCACTTGCAGCGCGTCCGGCAGCACCGAAATGGGATAGTAGATGCCGCTGATCGGGGCGATGGCGAAGACCACCAGCCAGGCCAGGCTCTCGGCGCCCAGGCCCTGCCGCAGCAGGATGCCGGCGATGGCCAGGCCGACGGCCCAGCCGGTGATGATGACGGTGAAGAAGAACCCGACCAGCGGCAGGCCCATGCCGTACATCGAGTAATCGAAAAACATGATTGCCAGCAGCGAGGCCGGCACGAAGCCGATCAGCGTGCGCACCAGGCTCATGAACAGCATGGCGCAGACCATCTCCAGCGGCCGCAGGGGGCTGACGAACAGATGGCCGAGATTGCGCGACCAGAGCTCCTCCAGGAACGAGATGGTGACGCCGAGCTGGCCCCGGAACAGCACGTCCCACAGCAGCACGCCCGACAGCAGGATGCCGAAGGCCTGGGCGATATAGGACGAGTTCGCCGCCAGGAACTGGGTGATGAAGCCCCACAGCACCATCTGCACGGTCGGCCAGTAGGCCAGCTCCAGGATGCGCGGCCAGGAGCCGCGCAGCAGGTAGAGATAGCGCAGCGCCATGCTGCCGACCCGGCGCGGCGAAAAGGCCGGATTGGGCAGCTCCTGCGCCGCGGTCATTCCGCCGCCGCCTCGCGGGCGGCCCGGCCCTGGCCGCGGGCGATGTCCAGGAACACCTGTTCCAGATTGTCGCGGCCATAGCGGGCGATCAGGTCGGCCGGCGCGCCCTGGTCGACGATCCGGCCCCGGCGCAGCATCAGCACGTCGTCGCACAGCCTTTCGACCTCGCTCATGTTGTGCGAGGCGAGCAGGACGCTGGCGCCGGTGCGGGCCCGGTAGTCGCGCAGATAGCCGCGCACCCAGTCGGCGGTGTCCGGGTCGAGCGAGGCCGTCGGCTCGTCCAGCAGCAGCAGGTCGGGCTCGTTGACCATGGCCTTGGCCAGCGCCACGCGCGTGCGCTGGCCGGCCGACAGGCTGCCGGTCGGGCGCTTGACGAAGCTTTCGAGGTCGAGGTCGCGGGCCAGCGCGGCGATCCGGGCCCGGACGTCGCGGACGCCGTAGAGATGCGCGTAGACGCCCAGGTTTTCCGCCACGGTCAGCCGGTGCGGCAGGTCGACATAGGGCGAGGAGAAGTTCATCCGCGGCAGCACCCGGTAGCGCTGTCGCAGCATGTCCGCGCCCAGCACCGTGATGCGGCCCGACGTCGGCAGGATCAGCCCCAGCAGCATGCCGATGGTCGTGGTCTTGCCGGCGCCGTTGCCGCCCAGCAGCGCCACGAAACCGCCCGCCGGCACGGTGAAGCCGACATCGTCGACCGCGACCACCTGATCGAACTGCTTCCGCAGCCCCTCGACTTCGATAGCGTTTTCGGGCATGTCGGCACTATGGTTCGGAAGTCGCGCCAACGCCAGCGAAAGACATCTGCAAGGGCGGCATGGTGACATTCCTCGACGGCAAGGCCGCGCCCCGGTGGGCGGCGCCGACACAGCGCGCCCGGGTCCGGGTCCGCACCCTGGTCTTCACCCGCTGGCTCGCCGTGTTCGGCCAGATCGCGGCGCTGCTCGTGGTCTCCGAGGGCATGGGCGCCGAGGTGCCGATGGCGCCGGCCATGTCGGTGGTGGCCTGCTCGGCGGCGCTGAACCTGTGGCTCGGCCTGCGCGGCCGGCTCAAGGGCTGGCACAGCGACCGCGAGGCCGCCGTCTACCTCGCCTACGACATCCTCCAGCTCGCCCTGATGCTCTACCTGACCGGCGGCCTGAAGAACCCCTTCGCGCTTCTGTTCCTGGTGCCGGTGACGGTATCGGCGACGATCCTCAGCCTCGGCAGCACGATCGGCCTCGGCCTGTTCACCTTTATCTGCATGAGCCTGCTGCTGCCGCTGCACCTGCCGCTGCCCTGGCCCGGCGGCGGGCTGGACCTGCCGCCGGTCTACATGCTGGGCACCTGGCTGGCGATCACGCTCGGCATGACCTTCCTCATGTTCTACGCCTGGCGCGTCGCCGCCGAGGCGCGGCGGATGTCGGACGCGCTGGCCGAAACCCATCTGGCGCTGGCCCGCGAGCAGGAGCTGTCGTCGCTCGACGGCCTGGCCCCGGCCGCCGCGCACGAGCTCGGCACGCCGCTCGGCACCATCGCGCTGGTCTCGAAGGAGCTGTCCCGCGACCTGCCGGCCGACAGTGAGCTGGCCGACGACATCCGCCTGTTGAACAGTCAGGCCGAACGCTGCAGCGAGATCCTCGCCCGGCTGGCCCGCGGGCCGCGCGACGGCGCGACGCAGGCGTTGCGCCACG
>JANQKO010000651.1 GCA_028281075.1 Alphaproteobacteria bacterium
CCGGCCTGGAGACCGGCGCCGACGACTATCTGGCCAAGCCGTTCGAGCCGCGCGAGCTGGTGCTGCGCATCGAGGCGATTCTGCGCCGCGGCCGCGACCGCCAGGAGGCGCCGGCCCGGGTCCATCTGGGCGACTGCGCCTTCGATATCGAGCGCGGCGAGTTGCGCCGCAACGACAAGATGGTGCGGCTGACCTCCAGCGAGGCCGAGCTGCTGCGGACCTTCGCGCGCAATCCCGGCAACACCATCAGCCGCGGCGAGCTGATGACCCAGTCCGGCGACGCCACCAGCCGCGCGGTCGACGTCCAGATCACGCGCCTGCGCCGCAAGATCGAGCCCGACCCGAAGGCGCCGCGCTATCTGCAGACCGTCTGGGGGCAGGGCTATGTCCTGTGGCCCGATTGAGCCGGCCCGATAGGCGCGACAACGGGACAGGGCCATGCTGAAGAACCTGATGCCAAGCTCGCTGTTCGGCCGCTCGCTGATCATCATCGTCACCCCCGTCGTCCTGCTCCAGGTGGTCTCGGCTGTCGTCTTCTACGACCGCCATCTGGAGACCGTGGCCCGCCGCATGTCGCGCGCCGTCGCCGGCGATATCAGCTTCCTGATTTCGTCGATGACGCAGTTTCCGGGCGACGAGGCGCGCGACACGTTTCTCGACGGCGCGCGCCGCTACATGAACATGAACGTCGCGCTGGTCGCCGACGCCAAGCTGCCGCCCGGCGTCGAGTCCGTGGCGGCGACGCCATTGGAACAGGTGCTGTTCCGAACCCTGGAGATCGGCATCAGGCGGCCCTTCGTGGTCGAGCCGCATCCGGAGTTCGAGGCCTACCGCCTGCGCGTCCAGGTCGACGACGGCCTGCTGGTCGTGCTGGTGCCGCAGAACCGCTTCACCACCAGCACGGCGCATATCTTCTTCTTCTGGATGGTCGGCTCGGCGCTGCTGCTGCTGACCATCGCCATCCTGTTCCTGCGCAACCAGGTGCGGCCGATCGGCCGTCTGGCCGACGCTGCCGACCGTTTCGGCAAGGGCCAGGAAGTCGACGACTTCAAGCCCGCCGGCGCGGCCGAGGTGCGCCAGGCCGCCGCCGCCTTCATCAAGATGGCCGAACGCATCCAGCGCCAGATCCGGCAGCGCACGGAGATGCTGGCCGGCGTCAGCCACGACCTGCGGACGCCGCTGACGCGCATGAAGCTGGCGCTGGAAATGGTCGGGGACCGGCCCGAGGCGGCCGACATCAAGGCCGACGTGGAAGAGATGGAGCGCATGGTGGACGGCTATCTGTCGTTCGCCCGCGGCGCCGACGGCGAAAGCGCCGTCGACACCGATGTCGGCGCGCTCCTGAACGAGATCGCCGAGCGCGCCCGGCGCAACGGCGCCACGGTGGAGCTCGACACCGACGGCGACATGATCATGCCGGTGAAGCAGCAGGCCCTGAAGCGCTGCGTCACCAACCTGGTCGACAATGCCGGCCGCTATGCCGAGCGCACGCGGGTGACCGCGCGGCGGCTGTCGGATTCCATCCTGATCACCGTCGACGACGACGGTCCGGGCATTCCGCCGGCCGAACGCGCCGCCGTGTTCCGGCCGTTCTACCGGCTGGAGGACTCGCGCAACCGCGAGACCGGCGGCATCGGCCTGGGCCTGGCCATCGCGCGCGACACCATCCGCAGCCACGGCGGCGACGTCACGCTCGACACCTCGCCCGACGGCGGCCTGCGGGCGCTGGTCAGGCTGCCGGTCTAGATCGCCGTCGGGAGGACGCGCATGAAAGCCATGATCTGCCGGGCCCATGGCGAGCCGGAGAGCCTTGAATACGGCGACCTGCCGACGCCCGCGACCGGCCCCGACGAGGTCCGCATCGCCGTGCGCGCGGCCGGCGTCAACTTTCCCGACATCCTGGTCGTGCAGGGCAAGTACCAGTTCAAGACGCCGTTTCCGTTCGCGCCGGGCATGGAATGCGCCGGCGAGATCGTCGAGACCGGCGCCAACGTGACCCATCTCCGGCCCGGCGACCGCGTGGCCGCGCATCCCTGGAACGGCTGCTTCGCCGAACAGGTGGTGGCGCCCGCCGCGACCGCGTTCAAGCTGCCCGACGGCATCGACCTGGCCACGGCCGCGGCCTGCCCGGTGACCTACGGCACGGTCTATCACGCGCTTGTCGACCGCGGCGAACTGCGGGCGGACGACACCCTGCTGGTGCTGGGCGCCGCCGGCGGCGTCGGCCTGAACGCGGTCGAGATCGGCAAGCTGCTGGGCGCGCGCGTGATCGCGGCGGCCGGCAGCGCCGACAAGCTGGCGCTCTGCCGCGAGTACGGCGCCGACGAGACCGTCGACTACGGCACGGGCCCGCTGCGCGACCAGGTCAAGGCGCTGACCGGCGGACGCGGCGCCGACGTGATCTTCGACGCCGTCGGCGGCGACATGACGGATGCCGCCATGCGCTGCATCAATTGGCAGGGCCGCCTGCTGATCATCGGCTTCGCCGGCGGCCGCATCGCCCGGGTGCCCGCGAACCTGGCCCTGCTCAAGGGCGTCGCGCTGGTCGGCGTCGCCTACCAGTCCTTCGCCAACCGCGATCCCGCCGCCAGCCGGACCAACATGGCCACGCTGCTCGACTGGCTCGCCGCCGGCCGGCTGCGGCCGCACATCTCGATGCGGTTCCCGCTCCCGCAAGCGCCCGACGCCATGCGGGCGATCGCCGAGCGCCGCTCGACCGGCAAGGTCGTGCTGCTGGTCGACGAGCCGACGGTGTCGTGACGCGCCAACAGGCTGCTGAAAAAGCCGCGATATCGGCACCAGCATGCTTCGAGACGACGCTTCGCGTCTCCTGAGCATGGTAACTGGGGCAGAAGTCCGGGCGTTTTCGGCTTCCTTGGGATTCCCTGATCTATTAGGGACTGTCCCTATTAAGTTGCCGTGCGAAGAAATCACCGCGTCGTCATGCCGGCGGAGGCCGGCATCCATGGGCCTTGCCGGCAAGCGCCGCGCCGGCGGTCGGGTGCCCATGTATAGCGGCCCCCGGCT
>JANQKO010000195.1 GCA_028281075.1 Alphaproteobacteria bacterium
CGCCAGGCCGTAGCCGCGGGCGGCGCGGCCGCCGGCCAGGCCCAGCGGCACGGCCAGGAACGGCAGCACCATGATCGACAGGATGCGTGCCAGACGGGCATGCAGCTCGGCCGTCGCCACCCCGGCGTCGATGCCGGGCGGCGGCGCGGAGAGCGAGCGCCACAGCTCGGCCAGGGTCAGTTCCCGTTCGTCGCCGCCCCGTGTCCGGAAGGCGGCGCGGCCGTCCTCGCCGAGCGGCCAGCGAAAGCCGTCGAAGCCGACGACGCCGTCGAGCGCGCCGTCGCGGTCGATGCCGACACGCTCGCCGCGGTCCAGGTAGAGCACGCTGCGCAGGTCCTCGGCGCCCGTCGTCAGGCCGCCCTCGTCGGCGATGGTCACCACGCTGCCGCCGTCCTTCCGGGTCTCGTGCACGAAGATCCGGCGCAGGCGGCGGCCGTCGTCGCTGGCCGACTCGGTCATGAAGGTCAGGCCGTCGGCCTGCACGAAGGCGCCGCTTTGCACCGCCGCGCGCAAGGATTCGTGGGTCGCGTTGTGGACCAGCGCGCGATAGGCATAGCGGCCATAGGGCTGAAGCTGGCCGAAGATCAACGCCGCCAGCGCCGTCAGCGCCAGCGCCAGGCCGAACACCGGCAGCGCCAGCCGGTGCAGGCCCACGCCGGCGGCCTGCAGGCTGGCGATCTCGCTGTCCCGGCTCAGGCGGTTGAAGGCGAGCAGGATGCCGATGAAGAACGCCGCCGGCAGCGCCAGCCCCAGATAGTGCGGCACCAGGTTGACCACCATCTGGAACATGAACTGAAAGGCGCGCTCGGAATTGACGGTGATCTCCAGCAGCCGCAGCAGGCGCTCCAGGATCAGGGCGGCCAGCGAAATGGCGATCGCCGCCAGCAGGGGCGCGAGCGTGTTCCGCAGGACGTACCGGCTGAGGATCGACATCGGCGCGACGTTCAAGCGGCCGTCCCGGCGGGCGCCGGCGTCGCCGGCGGGTTACGGACCGCCAGCAGGCGCGCCGTCGCGATCGTGCCGGCCGTCAGGGTCGCCGCCGCCGCGCCGACGACGGCGATGCCGCCGCCGACGGTGCCCATGAGATGCAGCAGCAGTAGAAATGCCGGAACGTAGAGGAGCGTCACGCAGACATTGATCCGCAGCGGAATGTCCGGCCGGCCCAGCACGAACATGGCCGGATCGAGCGCGAAGCCGCCAAGGCCCAGCGCGGCGCCAAGCACCAGCAGGATCATCACCGGATAGGCGTCGAGAAAGCCGGCGCCGACGACCAGCGTCAGGACCGGCTGGCCCAGCAGCGCGGTCAGCAGCACGACGCCCGAAGCGCCCGCGGCGGTCACCAGGCCGGCGCGCCGCACGACCCGGCCGATCCGGGCCTTCGCCCCGCCGCTGGCGAGCTTCGCCAGCTCGGGATAGACGGTCTGGTTCAGCAGCGACGTCGGCTTCACCAGGACATTCGCGAACTCGGCCGCGATCTTGAAGATGCCGGCGGCCGCCGGGCCCAGGACCCAGCCGACCGCCAGCGTCGTCCCGTGGGTCTTGGCCAGCGTCAGGGTGGCGTGCAGGTTGCTGGTCCAGATGAAGCGCCAGAGGCCGGGATGCGGCGCTGTCAGGCCGCGCAGCCGCGGCCGGAAGCCGCGCAGCATCTCCCGCCGGGCCAGCTCGCGCCAGGCGAAGGTCATCAGCGACAGGTTCGCGGCCAGGCCGGCCAGGAACCAGGTCAAGAGAAAGGCCCACAGGCCGGCGCCGGCGGCGAGGGCCAGGGCGGCGCCGGCCAGCCGCATGGCCGGCGCGATAAGCTGGATGTTGGCCAGCAGGTCGAAGCGGTCGAACAGCCGCAGCACGCCGTTCGGCACCGCCCGCAGCATGAACAGCGCCAGCACGGCGTAGAGCTGGGCCATCGCGACGATGTCGGCGTCCAGGCCCAGCCGTGGGCCGATCCAGGGCATGGCGGCGACGGCGATCGCCGCGCCGACGGCCGAGCTGCCGATGTCGAGCCACAGCGAAAACGCCAGCAGGCCCTGCAGGTCGGCCCGGCGTTCGGGCGCCAGGCAGTCGGCGCCGAAGCGGACCACGGCCTGCCAGGACTGGAACGAGGTGACCCGGCTGACGACCACGACATAGGCATGCACCAGCACCAGCGCGCCGAAGGCCGCCGGGCCGAGCGCCTGGGCGGCGAGCGCCAGATAGGCGAGCCCCATCACGGCCGCGATAACGCGTCGGCTCAACAGCAGCCCGGCATTGCGGAAGATGCGCCGGAACAGGCCGTCCTCGAACCAGCGGAAGATGCCGCCGGTCGCCGCCGGGCGCCGGCCGGCGCTGCCCTGTGCCATACGCGATCGTGATCCTGGCCTCGATGAAAGGCTTGTGTAGCGCACCCGGTTCATCGCGCACAAGTCCGCCGGCGGTTGCGCCACGGGGCGCGCATGGCTAGGTTGACCGGTTGATGGGCGCGGATGTCCGCGCCGGATCGAGGAACCGACGGGCTGGTGATTTTCCGATCGAAACTCTGGGACGGCCGCAAGCATTATCTCGACAAGATGAGCCTGCGCGACCTGGTCCGCGCCTATGTGGCCTATCCCGCGATCCGGGCCTATGCGCTGCTGGCGCTGCTGTCGGGCGGGATTGCCGTCCACGCCGCGACCGGCCCCTGGCCGGCGCTGATCGCGGTGGCCGCCGCCGGGCTGGTCTACGCGCCGGTCTGGTACCTGCTGCACCGGTTCGTGCTGCACGGCCGCTTCCTCTACCGCTCGCCGCGCACGGCGGCGATCTGGAAGCGGGTGCATTTCGACCATCACCAGGACCCCAATGACCTGGGCGTGCTGTTCGGCGCGCTCTACACCACGCTGCCGACCATCGTCGTCGTCACGCTGCCGCTGGGCTGGCTGATCGGCGGCCTGGCCGGTGCCATGGCGGCGCTGTCGGCGGCGCTGGTCGTGACCTGCTTCTACGAGTTCTGCCACTGCATACAGCATCTGGCCTACACGCCGAAATCGGCCTTTCTGCGCCGCATCAAGAAACTGCACCTGGCGCACCATTTCCACAACGAGACCGGCAATTTCGGCATCACCAGCTTCGCCTGCGACCGGCTGCTCGGCACCTACTATCCGCACCCGCGTGAGGTGCCGCGCAGCGCCACCGTCTTCGACCTGGGCTATAACGGCGACGAGGTCGAGAAATTTCCCTGGGTCGCCCGCATGAGCGCGCCGGCCGCGAAACAGGCCGGCGGGGACTAGTCCCGATCGCCGCGACCGTTGCCATGGCGGGACGGGACGCCGGGGCGGGCCCGCGTGTCGCGCCCGTCGCCGGGCGGCGTGACATGGCCCGGTTCCTGCGCCTGCCCTGGTCGATCCAGGCCGGCGATCCGCGCTGGGTGCCGCCGCTGCTGGCCGAGCGGCGGGCGCATCTGGACCGCAAGGCCAACCCCTTCTTCCGGCATGCCGATGCCGGCTTCTGGCTGGCCTGGCGCGACGGCCGGCCGGTCGGGCGGATCAGCGCCCAGGTCAACCATCTGCACCTCGAGCGCCATGGCGACGCGACGGGCCATTTCGGCCTGCTGGAGGCCGAGGACGATGCCGAGACCTTCGCCGCCCTGTTCGCCGCCGCCGGGGGCTTCCTGCGCGATCGCGGCATGCGGCGGATGGTCGGACCGTTCAGCCTGTCGATCAACGACGAGTCCGGTCTGCTGGTCGACGGCGCCGACACGCCGCCGTCGATGATGATGGGCCACGCGCCGGCCTATTACGCGCGGCGGTTGGCGGCGCTGGGCTTCGTCAAGGCGAAGGACCTGCTGGCCTATGCCTACGACCTGACGGCGCCGATGCCGGCGGCCGCGGCGCGCTTCGTCGAACGCCTGGCGGACGAGCCGTCGGTGCGGTTCCGCGGCCTGCGCAAGGCCGGCTACGCCGAGGACCTCGCCATCGTGATCGACATCTTCAACGATGCCTGGTCGGCGAACTGGGGCTACGTGCCGTTCACCGCGGCCGAGATCGCGCATTTCGCCAAGGCGCTGAAGCCGCTGGTGCGGACGGAATCGCTGTGCCTCGCCGAGGTCGACGGCACGCCGGCGGCGATGGCGATCTGCCTGCCGAACTTGAACGAGGCGATCGCCGATCTCGACGGCCGGCTGCTGCCGTTCGGCTGGGCGAAGCTGCTCTGGCGCCTGAAGGTCGGGCCGATACGGAGCGCCCGCGTGCCGCTGTTCGGCGTGCGGCGGCGCTATCACGGCAGCCCGCTCGGCGCGGCGCTGGCCTGTGGCGTGATCGACCGGCTGCGCCGCGATCACGCCGCCCTCGGCTTCCGCCAGGCCGAGCTGTCCTGGGTCCTGGAGGACAACCTGCCCATGCGGCGGATGGTCGAGGCGGTCGGCGGACGGCCCTACAAGACCTACCGGCTGTTCGAGAAGGCGCTGGCGTGAGCGGCGCGGCGGCCGGACCCTTCACGGCCGTCATCCTGGCGGCCGGCCGCGGCCCCGACGACCCGGTCGCGGCGGCCGAGGGCGTCAGCCATAAATGCCTGGTCGACATCGGCGGCAAGCCGATGCTGCAGCGGGTCATCGACGCGCTGGCCGGCGCCGCGTCGGTCGGCCGCATCGTCGTCTGCATCGACGACCGCGCGGTGCTGGCCGCGGTTGCCGGGCATGACGACGTCGTCGCCAGCACGGCGACGCCGGGCCTGAGCGTGCTGCGGGCGGTCGAGGCGCCGGGTTCGGCCTGGCCGCTGCTGATCACCACGGCCGACCATGCGCTGCTGACGTCGGACCTGGTCGACGCCTTCTGCGCCCAATCGCTGGCCGCCGACGCCGACGTCACGGCCGGGCTTGCCGCCGCCGCGGTCGTGCGGGCCGGCTATCCCGAGGCCAGGCGGACCTATCTGCCGTTTCGCGACGGCGGCTATTCCGGCTGCAACCTGTTCGCGCTGCTGAACGAGAACGGCGTCGGGGCGGTCCGGTTCTGGCGGCGGGTCGAGCGCCACCGCAAGCGGCCCTGGCGCCTGATCGCCGTGTTCGGGCCGCAGGCGCTGCTGCTGTTCGCGCTGCGCCGGCTGACGCTCGATCAGGCCTTTGCCCGGGCCTCGCAACGGTTCGGCGCCCGGGCCAAGGCGGTCCGGCTGACCGTGCCCGAGGCCGCCATCGACGTGGACAAGCCGGCCGACCTGGCGCTGGCGCGGCGGGTCTGGGCGTCACGCGCCGCCGGCTGAGCCGTAGGGGTGCGCCGTGGCCCAGTGGCGGGCGATCTCGATGCGCCGGCAGATCCAGACGTCGTCGAAGCCGGCGACATAATCCAGCAGCCGGTCCAGCGCCGCGGCGCGGGCCGGGTGGCCGATGACCCGGGCGTGCAGGCCGACCGACATCATCTTCGGTTGCGCCGCGCCCTCGGCGTGGAGAAGGTCGAAGGCGTCCGTGACGTGGTCGTGGAATTCCGCGCCGGTGCCTATCAGGCCGCGGCCGAACTTGGCGTCGTTGTTGGTCAGCGTGTAGGGCACCACCAGGTGGCCCTGGCCGTCGACCGTGACCCAGTAGGGCAGCTCGTCGTTATAGGCGTCGGAGTCGTAGAGGAAGCCGCCTTCCTCGACCAGCAGCCGGCGGGTGTTGACGCTGGGCGCAGTGCGGCAATACCAGCCCAGCGGCCGTTCGCCGATGGCCTCTTGCAACGAGGCGACGGCCCGGGCGATGTGGTCGCGTTCTTCCGCCTCGCTCAGCTTGTAATGCTCGATCCAGCGCCAGCCATGGCAGCAGACGTCGTGGCCGGCCGCGACGATCGCCCGCGCGGCGGCGGGATTGCGCTCCAGCGCCAGCGCGCAGCCGAACACGGTGAGCGGCAGCCCGTGTTCCTCGAACAGCCGCATCACGCGCCAGAAGCCGACCCGGCTGCCGTATTCGAACATGGATTCGGCGGCGAGATCGCGTTCGCCGCGCGGCACGGTCGAGGCCAGGCTCTCGGTCAGCGTCACCTCCGAGAAGCCGTCGCCGTCGGGTACGGAATATTCCGAGCCCTCCTCGTAGTTGAGCACGAAGTTGAGCGCCAGGCGGGCGCCGCCCGGCCAGCGCGGGTCGGGCGGCTGGCCGCCATAGCCGACCAGGTCGCGGGGGTAGGTCTCGGTCATCGCGCCGTGAAGCCGCCGTCGACGGGCAGCGCCACGCCGGTCACGTAGGACGCGTCGTCCGAGGCCAGGAACAAGGCCGCCGCCGCGACCTCCTCCGGCGCGCCGGTGCGGCCGAGCGGCACGAAAGCGCGCATGTTCTTCAGGTTCGTCTCGGCGTCGGTCTGCTGGTCCGGCCGGCCCATGAACACGGCCAGCATCGGCGTCTCGATGGGTCCGGGGCAGACCACGTTGACGCGGATCTTGTCCGGCGCCACGCGGATGGCGAGCGACTGGGTCAGGCCGACGACGCCGAACTTGGCGGCCGAATAGACCGGGCTGAAGGCCGAGCCCGCGAGGCCGGCGACGGACGCCGTGAAGACGATGCTGCCGCCGCCGCGCGCCCGCATCTCCGGGATCGCCGCCATGGCGCAGCGCAGCGCCGAGCGCACGTTCAGGTCCATGGCGGTCTCGTAGTCCTTCATGTCGAGGCCCTCGACCGAGGCCGGGCCGGGATGGCCGGCATGGGCCCAGAGGATGTCGAGCCCGCCGAAGGCCGACACCGCGTCGCGGGTCAGCCGGTCGCAGTCGTCGTCCTTCAGCATGTCGCCGACGGAGACCACGGCCTCGCCGCCCGCGGCCGTGACCATGCGCGCCGTCTCCTCGGCCGCGCCCGCGTCGATGTCGCCGACGACCACCTTGGCGCCCTCGCGCGCGAACAGCACGGCGCCGGCCCGGCCCATGCCCGAGCCCGCCGCCGTGATCGCCGCCACCTTGCCGTTGAGCCGCATGTCGTTTCCTCCCAATAAGTTGATTCCCGTCGCCCCCAAGTCTGCGGGCCGGCTGGGGCCGTGGCAAGCCGGGCATGTCGGGAAAAGGTGTTCGACGGGCCATGATCTCGATAGATGCCGTCGGTTTCACCACAGAGGCACGGAGGCACAGAGAAACAAAAAGGTTTGTTGGCGCGAAGCGCCGGAAAAGAACGTTGTTTCTCTGTGTTCTCCGTGCCTCTGTGGTTCTTCCCTTTCCGGAAGGACCGGACTCGGCCGCCGCCTTGGCGGTTTCAACGGCCCGCTGCGTTGCGGTATTACGGTACACATGCATCTGAGCCGCCCGCCCCGCCTTCGCCATCTGCGCCCGTTCGTCGAGCGGCTCTGGGTCGTGCGCGGCGCGCCCGGCCACGGTACCGAGCTGGTGCTGCCCAGCGGACGCATGCAGTTGCTGGTGAACCTGGCCGGCGGCGGTCTGGGTGATTTCGATCTCTCGGGCGCGCCGTTGAGCCGGACCGGCGCGCTGGCGCTGCAGGGCCCGACGACCGCGCCACGCATGCTTGACACGCGCCAGCAGGCGGCGGTCTGCGGCGTCAGCTTCCGGCCCGGCGGCGCGGCGTTCCTCGTAGGCGCGGCGGAAGAGCTGACCGGTCTGGTCGTGGACCTGGCGCCTTTCTGGCCGGGATGTTCGGGGCGGCTGCTCGACGGTCTGTGCGGCACGACCGAGCCGCACCGGCTGCTCGACCGGCTGGAGCGGCTGCTCGCCGATCGGCTGGGCGGCGCGGTGCCCGACGCGGCCTTCGCGCGGGCCGCGGGAATGCTCGCGCGCGGCCACCGGGTGGCGGACGTGCGGGCGGCCCTCGACCTGTCTGCCCACGGCTTGCGCCGGCTGTTCCGTGCCCGCGCCGGTGTCACGCCGAAACGGTTCGCGCGCATCGAACGCTTCCGCCGGCTGGTGCGGCGGCTGCCGCGCCGCGGGTCCTGGGCGGCGCTGGCGCTGGACGCGGGCTATGTCGACCAGGCGCACATGATCCGCGAGTTCAGGGTGTTCGCCGGCACCTCGCCGGCCCGCTACCGGGCTGTCGCGCCCGACATGCCGACGCACTACCGGCCGCCGGCGCGTTAGTTTTCGTACAATACGGACCGTCCGCCGCGCTGCCAGTCTGCGGCCATTCGCTGCCGCATGGAGATCCCGCGATGACGCCATCCAATGACGCGACCGACCTTCACCCGCGCCTCGTCGTCGAGGACGCGGACCGGGCGGTCGCCTACTACGAGACGGCGCTCGGCGCCCGGCTGCTGGAGCGGTTCACCGACGGCGACGGCCGCGTGGTGCACGCCCGCCTCGGCATCGGCGGCGGCGAGATCTCGCTGGCCGAGCAAGTACCGGCCTGGGGCCTGCTCGGCCCGGGCGCGCTCGGCGGCTCGGCCGTGCTGCTCCACCTGACGGTCGCGAACTGCGACGCGGTCGGCGATCGCATGACCGAACATGGCGGCGAGGTGGTGATCCCGATCGCCGACCGGCCCTACGGCAAGCGCGAGGGCCGCATCCGCGATCCGTTCGGCCATCTGTGGATCGTCAGCACGCACCTCTTCGACCTGCCCGACAAGTTCGGCACGCTGCCGTGAACATCTCCGGTCCGCCGGGATCGTGAGGCCGCCGCTGATGTTTTCACCACCAAGGCGCCAAGGCACCAAGATCAGACTGCGCGACAGCCAAACCGCGTGCGTGTCCGCGGCAGTTGTGCGGCCGATGTGAGCGCCTTGGTGTCTTGGCGTCTTGGCGGTTCATCTTTCTTTCGACGCCAGCACCGGGTCGCGGCCGTTAAGGCTCACCACAAAGACGCGAAGACACAAAGGAACAAACAAGGAAACTTCTTGGCGCGGAGCGCCGAAAAAAAGTTGGTTCTTCGCGTCTTTGCGCCTTTGTGGTTCACCTTGTTTTTCACCGCAAGGATCGGATAGCGGCCAGGCGGGCGCCGGCCTAGGCTGCGCGCCCGAACAACGTCAGCGACATTGGAGACGACGCCATGCCGTCGCCCGTGATGGGCCCGCGCGAGTGGGTGCTGCTGGTCACGCTGTCCGTGCTCTGGGGCGGCTCGTTCTTCTTCGCCGAGCTGGCGCTCGTCGACCTGCCGCCGCTGACGGTGGTGGTCGGCCGGGTCGCCGTCGCGGCGCTGGCGCTGACGATTGGCATCTATGCGACGGGCGGCCGGCTGCCGGGTGGCGTCGGCCTGTGGGCGGCGTTCCTGGTCATGGGCGCGCTCAACAACGCCGTGCCGTTCAGTCTGATCGTCTGGGGCCAGGTGCATATCGACAGCGGCCTGGCGGCGATCCTGAACGCGACGACGCCCTTGTTCACTGTTTTGCTGGCGCATGTGCTCACGGCGGACGAGCGCCTGACGCCGGCCCGCCTCGCGGGCGTGCTGATCGGCCTCGCCGGCGTCGCCGTGCTGATCGGCCCGGACGCGCTTCAGGGCCTCGGCGCCCAGGCGCTGGCCCAGCTCGCCGTCGTCGCCGCCGCCGTCTCCTACGCCTGCGCCGGCATCTACGGCCGCCGTTTCAAGACCGTGACCCCGGCGCAGGCGTCGGCCGGCATGCTGATCGGCGCCACGATCTGGATGCTGCCGCTGGCGCTCGTCGTGGAGCAGCCCTGGACCCTCACCCCCGGCCCGCTCGGCCTCGCCGCCGTCGCCGCCATGGCGCTCCTCTGCACGGCGCTCGCCTACCTGCTCTATTTCAAGATCCTCGCCGCCGCCGGCGCCACCAACCTGCTCCTCGTCACCTTCCTGATCCCGGTCTCAGCCCTCCTGCTGGGCGTCTTCATCCTCGGCGAAGACCCGTCCTGGACGGCGTATGCCGGCATGGCCCTGATTTTTGCGGGCCTTGCCGCCATTGATGGCAGGCTGTGGCGGAGATTGCGGCAATGGGGAGTGCGCGCGGCGGCATGACTTTCTGGGATTGAAATGCTGTACAACTGATTTCGGCGTTGAGTGCGGCAGTTGGATGACCAGAACCGTCGACTACTCGGCGACCGAAAACTCGGCCACATCGAAGATCGAGGCGTAGACATACTCGTTGTGAAGCTCGGCCCGGCCTTGCGGATTGCGATAGTAGGGATGGCAGTAGTCTCTTCCCCGCATCAGTTCCGCCGAGCGGAGACAGAGTCTGTCGTTCTCGATCCTGCTGTTGCCCGAGAAGGCAAAATCTCCACCGTGCCAAGTCCAACGGCCGTCCTTGGCGAATGCCATTTCGAACGCCGTCCCGGATCGGTTCTTGCCTGAAATTCGATGATCGAAAAGAAGGGCGGCAATCTCGCTGCCGGTCAGACGTTCGTCGTCGTGTCCATTGAAGCCGAATGGCCACTCCGGCAAGCCCGCGCGACGCAGGCCCTCCAGGACGTGCGTGATGTCGTCCGCACGGCGATAGTGACTAAGAAACGTACGGTAGTAGGAACGGCTGATCGCCGGAAATGCCTTCCGTGCCTTTTCGATCTCGGAAGCCGCCTGTGCCGGCTGGTTCAAATACGCATGGCTCACGGCGAGGGGTACGGAGACCCAGACGGGATTTAGCGCCGGCTGCTCCCGCCGAGCCTCGGACAGTAGCGCAACGATGTCACCGTAGCGACGAAGATTGAGCCAGGTCCAACCGATGTAGAGCTTCATCGCCACGGCCGGATGGGGCTCAAGCCGGTGTGCCTCCTCAAGCGCGGCGTTGGCCGCCAACGGCTCTCCCGCCATTGCAAAGATATGCGCCAGACGAAAATGGCCTTCAGCGTCGTTCGGCTCAAGCGCGATAGACTTCCGGGCCAAGCGGATCGCTTCCGCGTGTTCGCCCTGCCATCCCGCCAGCCAAGCTTGTGCCTGGAGGGCCGTGACATTCTCAGGGTCCGTTTCCAAGGCGCGCGTTGCGGACTCCTGCGCCAACGTCCGTGCGGCAACCGGTGGCAGCACGCGGACCCAACCCTCCGACCAGATCACCGATGCCGCCTGTGCCAGCCCGCCACGGGCCTCGGCGAAGTCCGGATCCAGCTCGATCGCCTTCTGGAACAAGGTCAAGACTTTCCCATACCGGTCGAGTCGGTAAGTCATGAGTCCGTCACGCGCTTTCAGGTAGAGCTCGTAAGCTTCCAGACTTCCGGTCGGGACACGGGTCAGGCGTTGCCGCTCGTCCGGGGTAAGCGTCACCGTCAGGGCGGCGATGATCCGGCCCGTCACGTCGTCTTGCAACGCGAAGACATCCGCGAGCGGTCGGTCGAAGGTCTCCGCCCACAGGTGAGCGCCCGTGTCGGCATCGATCAACTGGGCGTTAATTCGTACCTGCCCGCCAGCCCGACGTACGGAGCCCTCCAGCACATGCGTCACGTTCAGATCGCGGGCGATGTCCTGAACCTTCGCGTTGCGGCCCTTGTAGGTGAAGACGGAGTTCCGCGCGATCACCGTCAGGCCCGAGAGCTTTGAGAGGTCGATGATCAGGTCGTCGGTCATGCCGTCGGCGAAATACTCCTGCGCGGTATCGTTGGAGATGTTGACGAAGGGCAGAACGGCGATCGAGGGTTTGTCCTGCCGTAGCTGCGGCGGCTTCTCGGGCAACCCAGCCTGGCGGAGGGCGTCGAGATAGCGGGTGACAAACTCCCGATTCTTCATGTAGCCGATCGCCGTTCTTTCAAGGAGCATGACGTTGGCGTCCGGCTGAACTTCCATGTATCTGGCGATATAGCGACGCGCCAGTTGGAGATTGCCTTCAATCACGGCGATTACCGCTAAGCGGTGCAGGGGGCCTTGTCTCGTCCAGGTGTTGTTTTCCGGCTGACGGAGGAGCGTGTGGAGCAACTCCTTGGCTTTGTCGTACTGACCAAGCTGCATATACCCCCGTGACAGGAGAAGTGGGTACAAGGTCGCGTGATAGGGCTCCAGGCGCATAGCCCGTTTCATGTGGTTCACGCCCTCTTGGGGGAACCCGGTAGCATCCAGTACCGTTCCTGCAATGATGGCCGTGATACCACCGCCTGGATCTGTCCGCAGCGCTTCTTGCACATGAGAAATTGCCGAATCGTGTTCACGCGCCACGGCTTTGAAAAACGCGAGGGCGGCATGGGCGCTACCGGCAGCGATCCCTCGTCGTTCGATCAGCGCCACGGCTTTTTCGGCAAAGCCTCGCGCCTTGGCCCAGTCTTCTGCCGGCGCCTTGCTGACACCGAGACGTACCTTCATTTCATGAAGCCACGCCATCACTTCGTATGATCCCGCGTGATCCGGCGCCCGATTGTAAAGCGACGTCCAGTAGCGATTGGCCTTCTGGTAACCCTCAAGCGTATTTTCGAGCCAACCTGCCCGTCCAAGCATGGCGAGATGGAAGTTCTCGAAGTCGCCCCAAAGTTCCTGAAAACTGCTCGCCTGAATGCCTAACGTAAGCTCGGCTCTCAATGCGACGACGATCTTCTGCGTGATGCCGTCTTGCACGGCGAGAAGGTCCTCGACATCACGGTCGTACCGTTCTGCCCATAGGTGTGTTCCGCTAATGGCATCGATGAGCTGAGCCGTGACGCGCAGCTTGTCATCTGTCTGCTGGACGCTGCCTTCCAGAACGTAACGGACACCCAACTGCTCGGCGATCTCCTGTACCCTGGTCGCCTTGCCTTTGAAGACGAAGCTCGAATTGCGGGCGATGACGAAGAGGTCAGGCGATGTTGCCAGCACGGCGGTGATGTTTTCCGCCAAGCTGTCACCCAGCTTCACCCATGCGGGGTCGCCTGAAAGGTTGTCGAACGGCAATACGGCGATTGACGGTTTCTCGGGGACGGCATAGACGAACTTTGTGGGATCCGCGGGCTCGAAGTTCGGCCGTTGCAGCCACCACCATATCGTCCCGCTGGTGACCAGGAACAGTAGCGCAGCGGCTGCGAAGACGACGGAAACAAGCCGTCGGCGCCTGTGCGGGCCGGCATCGAGCGGCGTGGCGGAAGCCAGAGCTGCGACGGTCTCGGGCTTCGATGTGACCTCGAAAACGTGCACCGGCCGGGCGATGTTCTTAACTTCGACTTCACCCAGATCCTTGAAGACGGCCTCGATTTTATCGCGTACTTGGTCGCGGGCGGCCTGGGAGATACAGATGCTGCCGGGTTCGGCCAGGGTTTCCAGGCGGGCCGCGACGTTCACGCCGTCGCCGAACAAATCGTCGCCATCGACCAGCACATCGCCAAGGTTGATGCCGATGCGATACAGCATCTTTTCGTCCTCGACGACACCAATGTTGAACTCCGCCATCGCGGCCTGCGTGCGGAGCGCGAAGGCGACTGCCTCGACGACACTGGGAAATTCGGCTAACACGCCGTCGCCGCTCGTGCCGACGATGCGGCCGCCATGCGCCCGTCCGATCGGGTCACTGATCGCCCGAGCCTGCTTCAGTCGGTCCAGCGTGCCGGTCTCGTCGGCGTGCATCAGCCGGCTGTAGCCGGCGACGTCGATCGCGACGATGGTCGTCAGTTTACGTTCCCGATCAGCCACAAGCGTTCCTCCCTTGAGGCTGTCCGGGAATATCTATAGCAGTGCTTCTCGGGTGCAAAAACCGAGAGGCGTTTCGCCTTGACGTGACGGATCGGCGGTTATGAGAAGGGCTACGCTACCGCGCCTCCAGCGAGCGGATGTAGGCGACGAGGTGGGCGACGTTGAAGGGGGTCAGCCTGTCGCCGACCTCGGGCATGCCGGCGTGCAGCGGCGGGAACATGATGCGGGCGAAGATCTGCTCGTCCGTGCGGTAGACGGCGATGGCGGCGAAGCTGGGCGGCATCAGCTTGAACGGTCCGCCCGGCGCGACGTTGTGGCAGCGGGCGCAGAGCTCGCGCGCGATCTCGGCGCCCTTGGCCGCGTCGCCGTCGGCCCTGGCGGCCGGGCCGGCCAGCATCAGCGAGATGGCAAAGCAGCAACCAGGCATGACAAACCGCATGCGACTCCCCTTTTCCGCCACGGACAGGACCCGTCGACACGAACAAAATCCCACGTCCCGCCATCGCGCACTGATCGGTGTCAATCCGTCCGGCGGCGGCCGGGCCGGATAACGGTCGCGGCGCGACCGTGGATTCGATAAGGTCGGCCGCCACGGATATCGAGGGGGTGCGGGAACATGACGGCGCAGGCGCCACGGATCGTGCGGCTCAGGATCGAATTGGCCAACATCGATCCACCGGTCTGGCGGCGGGTCGACGTGCCGGCGGACTTTCCGCTGCGCCGCCTGCATGACGTGATCCAGGCCGTGTTCGACTGGCGCGATTGCCATCTGCATCAGTTCGAGGTCGGCGACCGTCTCTATGGCGCGCCGGAATACGACGACGGGGACCTGGCCGGCAAGCGTCTCTACAGCGACCGGAACGTCCGGCTGGGCGCGCTGCTGGACCGCGGCGTCGAGCGGTTCGTCTACCGCTACGACTTCGGCGACGACTGGGCGCATGTGGTCACGGTCGACGGCGTGCGGGACCCGGACGCGGGCGTCGAGTATCCGGTCCTGGTCGATGGCGCGCGCCGCGCGCCGCCCGAGGATTGCGGCGGCCCGTTCGCCTTCCCGGAATTCGTCGAGGCCATGCTGGACGAGACCCACGCGGCGCACGCCGATTTGTGGGCCTGGTACGGCGGCCCCTTCGATCCGGACGATCTGGAACTTGACGCCGTCGAAGTGATGCTCGCCAGCATTCGGGCCCGCCGGCGGAAGGGGCCGGCGAAAGGGCGCCGGGCAACGGCGACGAAGGCGCGAACGACGGGGGCGTAACCGCGCCGCGACGCCGTTCGCGGGCGGGACGCGTTCCGGACGGACACCCCGCCGCCGGGATTTCCGACCGCCGTTCGAACGGTTCCGATGCTATCTCCGGGCGTCGCAGGCGCAGCCCGGCGGCTTCCAGCATTTCTCGAGGCGGCTGATACAGCTATTCCCGCAGGCCTTGCCCTTCCGGCAGATCTTGCAGCATCTGGCTTGCGCGGGCGCCCGGGGTGGCGAGAGATCGGTCCGCGGCCGGTCGACGGCCGGGATGTCGGGACCGGCGCGTGGCCGGGTCTGGTCGACGGTGCCGTCGGTCCGTGATGACGCGTCCCCGGCCCGCGCCGACTGCATGCAACAGACCGTGGTGATGAACACGGCAACAACGAACGCCGCGAACCACTTCATCGCCGTCCTCCTCTTGCGAGGCAATCACGTGGTTCAGTGCAGAATTGTCGAAGTGTGGGAATTATAGAGATATGCGCCGGGAATAATATAATCGAAAGCGATTTTCGTAAGTTAATCTATACAACTAAATAGCGTATTTATGTGTGTATTGGGAGAATGAAATTCTTCTGTTACATGAATTTTTATTGATCGTTTCCGTGGTTGTTTCCTTTTATTTGTCACTCTCGCGCCGGCGACGAAAAACCTGTGTTCAATTAGTTCGTCCACACCCTTTTCGTCACCACCGGACACCATTGGATCAGGCTCGGCTCTCAGTCAGGATTCACCGCCAAGACACTAAGACACCAAGGAACAGGCAATCCGAGTACCGCGCCGGCCGCGTGATCTTGGTGCCTTGGCGTCTTGGCGGTGACATCCGGTGCTTCGCCGCATGCGCATTCCGATCCAGTCGGGCGTGGTTTCGGCAGTTCTTTATCCTCCCGGCAGGAACTTGGGATCGGGCGGCCGCGACAAAATTCTGCGGGCGCTTATCCCCTGTCGTCATGCCGGCCTGCGTCGATCCGAAGGCGCGGTCGGCGGAACGGCGGCGGCTTGACTCTCGGCCATTTTGTTCCATATTTGTTCTTTATGATCGAGAACGGCGAAGCCAGGGCGCGGCCGGACGGATTCCGGCGCGCGGCGACGTGATCCGGCGCCATGGCCGTGGCCGCCGCCATCCTGCACGCGGACCTCGACGCGTTTTACGCCTCGGTCGAGCAGTTGCTCGATCCGGCGTTGCGGGGGCGGCCGATCGCCGTCGGGGGCGGCGTGGTGCTGGCGGCGTCCTACGAGGCGAAGGCCTTCGGCGTGCGGAGCGGCATGGCCGGACGGCGGGCGCGGGCGCTCTGTCCGGACCTGCATTTCGTGCCGGGACGGTTCGCGGAATACCGGCGGCTGGGAGACGCGGCGATCGGCTTGCTGGGCGATTTCACGCCGCTGGTCGAGCGGATCTCCATCGACGAGGCCTTCGCCGACGTCGGGGGCTCGGTGCATCTGTTCGGGGCGCCGGAAGAGATGGCGAAAGCGGTCCGCCGGCGGGTGCGGGCCGAGCTGGGGCTGCCGATCTCGCTCGGCGTGGCGGCGACCAAGCATCTGGCGAAGATCGCTTCGCAGGTGGCCAAGCCCGACGGCCTGGTCGTCGTCCCGGCCGGCACGGAGCGGGCGTTTCTGCACGACCTGCCGGTCGAGCTGATGTGGGGCGTGGGACCGGTCGCCCGGGCGCGGCTGGCCGACATGGGCGTCGCCACCATCGGCCAGCTTGCGGCGACGCCGGGCTGGTCGCTGGAACGCATCCTCGGCCGGGCCGTCGGCGGCAAGCTGGCGGCGCTGGCGGCGAACCGGGACCCGCGGCAGGTGGTGACGCGCCATCGCGCGCGCTCGGTCGGCGCGCAGTCGGCGCTCGGCCGCAGGCCGGCCACCGACGAGGTGATCCGGCCGACGCTCCTGCATCTCGCCGACCGTGTCGCCGCGCGCCTGCGGGCGAAATCGCGGGCCGGGCGGACGGTGACGGTGCGGGTCCGGTTCGCGGACCTCAGCGCGGTGACGCGATCCGTCACGCTGGGGCAGGCGGTCTCGGCGACGGCGAGTCTCGCCGAAATCGCCCGGGACCTGGTGCGCGCGGCGTTGGCGGACCATCCCGACGAACGGCTGATCTCGCTGCTGGCGATTTCGGTCTCGCATCTGGAACGGAACCCGATGCCGCAGCTCGAATTGCCGCTGCGGCTGGCCGACGACAAGCGCCGGCCCGGCAGCGCGACCGGCGCCGCGCGGCTGACGGCCGACCGCGCCATCGACGCCATCCGCGACCGCTTCGGGCGCGGGGCGATCGGCTACGGCTCGGTCGTGCTGGGCGGCCGCCGCGCCGTGCCCGATGTGTTCCGGGAACTGGCCGAGAAGACGCTGTAATCGTCCGCTTCCAGATGCCGAGGCCGGCCTTTCAGCCGGGCTTAATCTCTTCGCACTAGCCTGCGCCCGCCTAACCCGCCTTTCTCCCCGCGGGCGTGACGGAGCTGGACGCGTGGCGATATCGGACAAAGGCGGGTCTGCGGGCGACGCGGTCTTCTGCGTCGTCATTCTGGCGGCCTGCCTGCTCTGCGGCGCCATCGGGCTGGTCAACGATGTCGGCGCGCTGCAGGGAATCCTGGACGCCGCCGGCCGGCCGGTCGGCCGCGACTTCATCAACACCTGGACCGGCGGCCGGGCCGTGTTCGACGGCATGCTGCCAGAGATCTTCGACGTCACGCGCTACCATCCCTACCAGGAACGGCTCCTGGGGGTGGAGTTCGCCGACCACAACTGGTCCTATCCGCCGCACCTGCTGCTGCTGGTCTGGCCGCTGGGCCTGCTGCCCTATCTGCCGGCGCTGGCGCTGTGGTCGGTGGCGACGCTGGCCGCCTATCTCTGGGCCTGTCGCCTGGGCCGGGCCGAGGGCCGGACGATCGTGCTGGCCCTGCTGCTGGCTCCGGCGACCTATGTTTGCCTGACCGGCGGGCAGAACGGCTTTCTCACCGGCGCGCTGCTGATCGCCGGCCTCGGCCTGCTGCCGCGCCGTCCGGTCCTCGCCGGTCTGCTGTTCGGCCTGCTGACCGTGAAGCCGCAGCTCGGGCTGCTGCTGCCGTTCGCGCTGCTGGCGGCGCGGCAATGGACGGCGATCGCCGCGGCCGGCCTGACGGCGCTGGCGCTCGCGGGCGGCAGCGCCCTGCTGTTCGGCATCGAGAGCTGGCAGGCCTATCTCGACCTGGTGCTGCCGCTGCAGACCGCGATCATGAACCGGGGCACGGGCATGTTCACGACCATGATGCCGTCGGCCTATGTCGGCCTCCGGCTGCTCGGCGTCGGGCAGGAGATCCGAACGGCGGTCCAGCTCCTGCTGTTCCTGCTGGCGCTGTCGGGCGTGCTCTGGACCTTCGCGCGGTCGCGGGACCCGGTGCTGCGGCTGGGCGTGCTGGCGGTCGGGACCTTCATCGCCTCGCCCTACGCCTTCAACTACGACATGACCGCGGTCAGCCTGGCGGTGGTCCTGCTGGCGCTGCGCGGTCTGCGCGCCGGCTTTCTGCCCGGCGAGCGTCTGGCGCTGGCGATGACCTGGCTGCTGCCGATCACGGTTCACTGGCTGAACGGCAACGGCGCGCCGGCCGGCCCGGTCGTTCTCCTGGCCTGCTTCGGCTATCTGCTGTGGCGGGTCCGGGCCGAGATCCGCGGCCGCGGGAACACAGGACTAGGGACGGTCCCTATTGATTCCGGTGCTTGAGGTTTCACCACCAAGTCGCGAAGACACCAAGACCAGGCGTCGCGGTCATCGGACGTGCGGCGTGACCTTGGTGTCTTGGCGACTTGGTGGTGAAACCTGGTAGCCTGACACACATAAACCAGCTTCCGACAAACCCGGGGCAGTTCAATCGTCTCTATTCCGGCCGCGCGAGCGCGATCCGCTTGATCGTTCGATTGTCGAAGATCCGCGAATCCGCCACCGCCTCGAGCCCGACGGTGACCATGGCCCGCGCCAGATCGCGATCCGTCAGGGCGAGGCGGGGAAAGACACGCAGCAAAGCCCCGGCGACCGGCCGTATCAGCCTGTAGGGCAGGCCGGTGGGCCGTCGCGCCCCGGTGGGGTGAATGTAGCCGGGACGGAAGATGTAGGTCTTCGGAAAGCCGGCTTCGGCCAGCAGGTTTTCCGCCCGGCCCTTGGCCAGCGCGAACCAGGCCCGGCTGGTTTCGCCGGGATCGGCGCCGCTGGCGCCGAACAGGACGAACGTCGCGCCCGGGCTCACCCGCGCCAGCGTGTCGGTCAAGGCCTTCTGATAGTCGCAGGTGATCTCGAAGAAGGCCGACTTCGACACCTGGCCCTGATAGACGCCGAGGCAATGAAAGCAGACGTCGATGCCGGCGAACTGGCCTTCCGCCGCGGAAAAGTCGAGAAAGTCCGCATGAACGACCGCGCGCAGTTTCCGGTTGGTCACGGCGGTTTCGCGCCGGCCGACCGCGACGACGTGCTCGACGTCCGACCGGTCCAGCAGCAGGTCGAGGACCCGGCCGCCGACCATACCGGTCGCGCCGGTCAGCAGAACCGTCTTGCCCATCGTCAGGCGCCGTCGCGGCGCGGCGGCTCCGGCTCGTCGCGGATGCCCGCGCGCATCGGCGGAAAGAACGTTCCAATGCCTGGTGAAAGGTGTATCTGCATCTCCCGGTCCCCGTGGAGTCCAACGCCCTAGGCATAGAAAAGCCCATGGGCGATGTCCACATCCACGTGGTGATCGCCGGTGACAAGGCTGGCCGGTGCCGCGCGGCGTTCGCTCGCGGAGACGGGCATTGCGTCGGGCGCGCGCCTGGGCTTGGCTTGGTCTGAACGAACCATGCCGATGGGGAAGAATCATGACGGACCGATTGATGGCACGCGACCTGCGCGAGGACCTGGCGTTCCGGCGCGGCGGCCTGCGCGAGGAGGAATTCGCCCAGGTCGACCCCTATGTCCGGGAGGCGCTGAGCGAGAACAAGCGCGACGGCCTGCTGCTGGCCGTGCGGGCGCGCTGGATCGCGCTCACGATCACGGCGGTGATGATCCCGTTCATCAATCCGTCCTGGGAAGTGCTCTATTACGAGGCCGGGCTGGTCGGTTTCGCCCTGATCGGCTGGGCGCAGCTTCGGGCCGGCAAGGTGGCGCATTCGCGCCGCGAGCTCCTGCTGATCTTCTGCGACCTGGCGCTGATGACCTTCATGATGGTCGTGCCCAATCCCTTCAGCGACGATAGCTGGCCCACGGCGTTTCAATACCAACTCGCCGAGTTCAGCTATTTCTACGTCCTCTTGGCGGCGGGCGCGCTGGCCTTCAGTTGGCGGACATTGTTCGCCTTCGGTACCTGGACCGCCTGCCTCTGGCTCGGCGCGCTGGGGCTCGTCGCCGTTTTCGGACACGAGGTTCCCGAATTGTCGGACAATGCGGCCGCGGCCTTCGCCGGCTACGAGACGATCGCGGCCTTCGTCGATCCCAACGACCCGAACACGGCCTCGCGCGTGCAGGAGGTCGTGATCTTCCTGATCGTCGCCGGCATCCTGGCGGTGAACGGGCGGCGCAACAACCGGCTGATCTTCCGTCAGGCCGACATCGCCCGCGAGCGGGCGAACCTGGCCCGGCACTTTCCGCCCAACATCGTCGACCGCATGGCCGAGCAGGACCAGCCGCTGGGCGCGGTGCGCTCGCAAAGCGTCGCGGCCCTGTTCGTCGATATCGTCGGCTTCACGCGCATGGCCGAGCGGCAGGCGCCGGAAGACGTGGTGGCCATGCTGCGGGAATTCCATGCCCGGCTGGAAGCCCAGGTCTTCGAGCACGAGGGCACGCTCGACAAGTTCCTGGGCGACGGGCTGATGGCGACCTTCGGCACGCCGGAACCGGGTCCGCGGGACGCCGGCAACGCGCTGCGCTGCGCCAGGGCCATGCTGGCGGACATCAATGACTGGAACCGCGAACGCGCGGCCGCCGGCGCCGAGCCGATCAAGGTTTCCATCGGCGTGCATTTCGGCCCGGTGGTGCTGGGCGATATCGGCTCGCACCGGCGGCTCGAATATGCCGTGCTGGGCGACACGGTCAATGTCGCCAGCCGCCTGGAATTCCTCACCCGCGAGCTCGACGTCCACCTGGCGGTCAGCGACGACCTGGTGGCGGCCGTCCGCAACGGCGGCGATGCCGGCGCCGACGACGCGGCGGCCCTGGCGGATCTGCGTCAATCGGGGCCGCGGCACCTGCGCGGCCGGGACGAGCCGATCGGCGTCTGGACGCTTTAGCAGGCTGCTGACATGATCCGATATCGCGGCCGGCCATCCTTCGAGACAGCCCCTATCGGGGTGTCCTCAGGATGAGGAGTCTTTTGGATTCAACGGCTTATCCTCGTGTTGAGGTAACTGGAGCAAAAGTCCGGGCAGTTTGTCATTAATCTTGGACCACTGTCATCATGCCGGTCCGTGTGGCCGTGAAGAAAACGTCGAAGGCCCGCCCCCAATCGTCATGCCGGCGGGGGATTTCTTGGCACGGGAAATCAATAGGGATAGTCCCTGGTAGATTAGGAATCCCAAGGAATCTGGATACGCCCGGGCTTTTGCCCCAATTACCGTGCTGAGAGTCTGTGAAAGAATCGCACCGCAGCCACCCAGGTTGTCATCCTGGCGAAGGCCAGGATCCACGTTTGTTGTTTTTGAACAGGTTGCGATGCCGCTGGATGC
>JANQKO010000247.1 GCA_028281075.1 Alphaproteobacteria bacterium
GAACATGGCCGTTGTCAGGCACTTCGCCATCAACATCGTGCGAAACGCCAAAGACAAGAACTCCATCAAGCTCAGGCGAAAAATCGCCGGATGGGACACCAACTATCTCGAAAAGCTACTCACCCGATGACGCGTTAACCTGGATTCGTCGCCCTGCGCCATGGTGGGCTATCCCGCCTTTCTCCCCGCCATCACGGTCTGCGTCGCGCGCAGGCGCCCGCCCGCCAGGAGCGGGCCGAAAAGCGTAGCGGGACTACGGTTGAGGGCCGCAACGCCGCGGGCGGGCGCCTGCGCGCGACGCAGACCGTGATGGCGGGGAGAAAGGCGGGATAGGGGTCGGCTATAGTGCCAGTGTCGGCGTGCCCGGCAAGAGGAGAAGACGACAATGGCCGAAGGCCTGCTGGACAAGTATTACGACGAGCTCTCGGTCGGCGACCGCATGGTGACGCACGGCCGGACCATCACCGAGACCGATATCGTCATGTGGTGCACGCTGACGGGCGATATGTTCCTGATCCACACCGACCGGCACTTCGCCGAGAAATCCATGTTCGGCCAGCGCATCGCGCCCGGCCTGATGGTAAACGCCTTCATGGCCGGCCTCGGCGTGCCGGCGGGCTCGCCGTCCATTCTGGCCAATTACGGCACCAACGAGCTGCGCTTCACGGCGCCGGTGTTCATCGGCGACACGCTGCATCTCGACGCCGAGGTGGTCGAGAAGAAGGACCGCAAGCCCGGCCGCGACGGCGTCGTGACACTGCAATGGAACGCGGTCAACCAGAACGGCCGGACGGTGATGTCGAGCCAGTTGATGAGCCTGATGGCCTGCCGGCCGGCGGCGAAGGAGGCCGCGGCATGAGCGCGGGCACGGTCCTGCTGGACCGCCGGGGTGCGGTCGCCGAGATCGCCTTCAACCGGCCGGAATCGAAGAACAGCCTGCGGCCGGAAGAGCTGACGCTATTGGCCGCGCACCTCGACGCGGTCGAGGCCTCGGACGCGCGCTGCCTGCTGCTGCGCGGCGAGGGCGGCGCCTTCAGCGCCGGCCGCGACATCGCCGGCGCCGACCCGGCCACCGACGACAACGAGGCGCTGCTGAAGGAAGGCATCAACCCGGTGCTGAAGCGGGTGAAGAACTTTCCGCTGCCGACCGTGGCGGCGGTCGAGGGGCCGTGCCTCGGCATCGGCTTCGGCCTGGCGTTCGCCTGCGACATCGTGCTGGCGGCCGACGACGCCGTGCTCGGCAGCCCGTTCCGCAATATCGGCTGCATCCTCGATTCCGGCGGCCACTGGTTCATGGCCGACCGCATCGGCACGCACCGGACGCTGGAGCTGATCTATACCGGCCGGCTGATCAGCGGCCGGGAAGCCGCCGGCATGGGGCTGATCAACCGGGCGCTCGCCCGGCTCGACCTGCTGCCGGAAGCGCGCAAGCTGGCCGGCGGCATCGCCGCCGGGCCGACCGTCGCCTTCAGGATCTCGAAACGCATCCTGGCCGAGGGCGCGGACTACGAGCGGACGCTGGACCTGGAGGCGGCGGGCCAGGCCGAGGCCTTGCGCACCGCGGACGGCGTCGAGGGCTTCAAGGCGTTCCAGGAAAAGCGCCGCCCCAGCTTCCACGGCCGCTAGGCGCGCCGCGATAGATGGCGAAGACGCGGGCCGAGCGGCACGAGGACCAGCAGCAGCGCATCATCGAGACGGCGGCGCGGCTGTTCGCCGAGCGCAGCTTCGCGCGCACGTCGATCGCCGAGCTGGCCCGGGCCTGCGGCTTCTCGAAGCCGCTGCTCTACCACTACTTCACCTCCAAGGAGGACGTGCTCTACCGCATGCTGCGGGCGCATATGCGCGACCTGCGGACGGCGCTGGCCGGCGCGCGGGCCGCTTCGGACGATCCGGAGAGCCGGTTCCGCGCCTTCGTCTCGGCCTCGCTGTCGGTCTATACCGCGGTGCCGGAAAAACACGTGGTGCTGATGCACGATCTCGACTGCCTGCCGCCACCGCAGCGGGCCGAGATCGTGGCGGCGGAGCGGGAGCTGGTCGAGCTGGTCGCCGACATGCTGGCGGCGCTCCGGCCCGAGCTGGACACGGACCGCCGCCTGCGCAAGCCCTATGCGATGATGTTCTACGGCCTGCTGAACTGGACCTACATCTGGTACGACCCCGACGGGCCGGTGCCGCCGGCCGAGTTCGCCCGGCGCGCCTGCGATACGTTTCTCCATGGCTTCCTGACGCCGACGGCGTAGCCCGCCGAAACCGATATCGCGTGCTTCGAGACGGCCCCTGCGGGACCGCTTCGGCGCCTGTGAAGAAATTACCTCCGACCCAAAAAGAAACCGTCATGCTGGCGCAGGCCAGCATCCAGCGGCATCGCAACCTGCTGAAAAACAATAAAAAATGGATCCTGGCCTTCGCCAGGATGACAAACTTGGGGAGCTCGGTGCAATTTCTTCACAGGCTCTCAGCACGAGGTCCGAGATTGATATCAAACAAGACCTCGTCCTCCGAGGAGCGGCCCGGAGGGACGCGTCTCGAAGGACCGGCCATCGGTCGCCGACGTCGCCGAAATCAACGGCATCCCGCCCTAAAGCCGGCCGAAGTCGCTGCCGTAGAGCCCGTCGAGCCGTTCGAGCGCCGCCCGCGGCAAGGAACCCATCCCGGCCGCCGCGATGGCCTGTTCCAGGTGGTCGAGCTCGGCCAGGCCCAGGACGACGCAATCGATATCGCCGTTCGCCAGCGCGAAGCGGAGCGCGGTCTGCGCCCGCGTGCCGTAGGCGTCGCCCAGTGCGTCGAACACGGCGCGGGCGCGCCGCGCCTCTTCGCCGACCTCGGTGGCATCGGTGATCATCACTTCACGGCCGGTGCGCGCATCGGTCGCCAGCACGCCGGCGGCGAAGACGCGGATATTCATGACACCGACGTCGCGCGCGCGGCAGGCGGCGATCAGGCCGTTGAAGTCGTGTCCCGACCAGGCCGTGGGCATGGCCTGTCCGGCGCTGGGATTGAGCAGGTTGTAGTAGACCTGGGCCGTATCGAACCGACCGCTGTCGACGACACGGCAGAGGCTGGCGGTGTCGCCGAGGGCGGTGATGCCGATGAACCGCGTCAGCCCCCGCTCGCGCAGCCGGTCAAGGCAGTCGGCGACACCGCCGGCGCCGATGACCCGGTCGATGCCGATCACGCTGTCGGTGGTCGCCGCGCCGATCGGGTTGTGCAGTTGCAACAGGTCAACGGAATCGCGCCGCAGCCGGGTCAGGCTGGCCTCGATGCTGGCCTCGATCTGCCCGACGAGGTCGTCGAGCCGGCCGAGGTCGAGCCTGACCTTGGTCGAGAGGTAGGGCGTCTCCTCGATCTCCGCGAGCAGCCAGCCCAATGCCTCTTCCGACCGGCCGTCGCCGTAGGACGGCGCCGTGTCGATGAAATTGATGCCGGCGTCGAGCGCGCGGCGGATCGCGGCGCGCTTGGTGTCGTCGTCCCGGTGGATCAGGATGCCGCCGACCCAGCCGCCGCCGAAGATCACCTCGGAGACCGCCAGGCCGGTCCGGCCGAGCCTGCGATGGTTCATCTTGCCCTCCGTTCGCCGCCGCGGTCCGTTGTTCGGGGCCTTACCGGCCATCTCGAACGGACGCTCACCGCGCCGACATGCCGCCGTCGACGGTCAGAACGCTGCCGGTGCTGAAGCCGGACTCGTCGCTCGCCAGATAGAGCATGGCATACGCCACCTCCATGGGCGTGCCGAGCCGGTTCATGGGGTGGCGGGCCTCGAGGCTTCGGCGCAGTCCGGCGGGATCGTCGCTGCCGGCGAACATCCGGTCGAAATAGGCCGTCTCGATGGTACCGGGCGCGACCGCGTTGACGCGGATGCCGTCGTCGACATGGTCCAGCGCCATCGCCCGGGTCAGCGCGGCGACCGCGCCCTTGGAGGCGACGTAGGCGGCGCGGTCGCGGATGCCGATCGCCGCCACGACGGAGGCGGTATTGACGATGGCGCCGCCGCCCTGCTTGCGCATCACCGGGATGACGTATTTGCAACCGAGAAAGACGCCGCGCAGATTCACGGCGATCAGCGCATCCCAGTCGGTCTCGTCGGTTTCGACGACGCTGCCGGTTATGCCGTAGCCGGCATTGTTCACCAGTACGTCGATCCGACCGAAGGCGGCGACGGTATCGTCGATCATGCGCCTGACACCGGCGCTGTCGGCGACGTCGACCGCCATCGCCTCGGCCCGCCGGCCGACGGCGCGGGCCGCCGCGGCGGCGGCCTCGGCGGCCTCGGCGTTCCTGTCGGCGACCATCAGGTCGGCGCCCTCGGCGGCGAACAGATCGCAGACCGCGCGGCCGATGCCCGAACCGCCGCCGGTGACGATGACGATCTTGTTTTCCAGGCGCATGACGGCTTCAGCGTCCCTTCCAGACCGGCGGCCGTTTCTCCAGGAAGGCGGCGATGCCTTCCCGGGCGTCCTCGGCCTGGAACGCCCGGACCATCTGGTCCGCCACATAGTCGTAGGCCTGGGCCCGGTCCATGTCGTATTGCCGGTAGAACGAGCGCTTGCCGAGCGCGACGGCAAAGGGCGATTTCGCGGCGATCACCGTCGCCAGCCCGGCCACCGTCTGGTCCAGCGCCTCGGGCGGCACGGCCTCGTTGATCAGGCCGAAGCGCATGGCGGTCTCGGCATCGATCAGCTTGCCGGTCAGCAGCATCTGCATGGCATGCTTGCGGCCGACGGCCCGGCTCAACGCGACCTGCGGCGTCAGGCACCAGAGCCCGATATTGACGCCCGGCGTGGCGAACCGGGCCTCGGTCGAGGCGATCGCCAGGTCGCAGCTCGCCACGAGCTCGCAGCCGGCCGCGGTGGCCGTACCCCGCACCTTGGCGATCACCGGCTTGGGCGACTCCACGATCGACTGCATCATCCGGTTGCAGACCAGGTTGGACGCGCGCTTCGCCTCGCCGGATTCCGTCGCCAGCGACTCGTTCAGGTCGTGGCCGGTGCAGAACAGCCGCCCGCTGGCGGTGATCACCACCACGCGCACCGTCTCGTCGCCGGCGATCCGGTCGAACTCGCCCTGCAGGTCGTGCACCAGGCGATGCGACAGGCTGTTGCCCGATGCCGGCCGGTTCAGCGTCAGCGTCGTGATGCCGTCGGCGTCGTCACGCAACAGAACCGGTTCGGCCGCCTCCGGGGCCTCGGGCTGCACCGACATGACTCAGGTCCTCCTCGCGCTCTCGGGAGGGTCAGTATAGCACCACCGCGCGGCCAGCTAGCCCAGCGGCCGGTCCTCGAAGCCGGGACCGCCGTCGATCGGCGTGAAGGTGCGCACCTGCACGCCCACCGGCAGGGTCTCGCGGACGCCGCCCATCCAGGAATGCACCGTCGCGCCGAGGACCATGTCGACGTTCGCGCCGTCGGCCGACAGCGGCAGCAGCACCCGCTCGCCCTGCGCCGCCGTCGTGGCCTCGGCATAGAGGCGGCCCCTGATATGCACGGCGCAGGGCAGTTCGACCAGCTTCCGGAAGTGATAGAGCGCCAGCCGTGGCGCCTCGGTTGACACCATTTCGTCGAGATAGCGGCCGCTGACATTGCTGTCATAGACGGTGCGGACATGATCGCCGATCAGGCGGTAGCGGAACCGGCCGCTGTCGGGGAGATAGTCGCAGAGCGAGACATAGGGCAGCAGGCGCGGTATCTCCGCCGGATCGATATCGCCGCGCGCCGGCATGTCCCGGTCGCGGGCCGCCGCCAGCCAGTAGCCGACCAGTTCGCGCAGCAAGGGCTGCGCGACGTGACCGAAGCTGGCCATCGACAGCCGCATCAGGCGTTCTCTACCGCCGTGGGGATGACGAAGCCGACACGCGGCCCGGGCGACATACGCCGCCGGATCGCCGGGCGTCGGCGGACGCGGGCTTCAGGAGAGGGCCGTCCGACCGGACC
>JANQKO010000250.1 GCA_028281075.1 Alphaproteobacteria bacterium
GGCCAGGATCGCGTCGGTCATCGGCGTCAGGAACCGGTTGATCAGCCGGGTCAGCCCCTGCGGATCGCCCTTGAAGCCTTCCGAGATCGTGGTGAAGCCGCGCACGTCGCAGAACAGGAAGGTCATCTCGCGCAGCTCGCCGCCCAGCTTCAGCAGGTCGGGCTCGCGGGCCAACTGCTCGACCAGCGCCGGCGACAGATACTGGCTGAAGGCGCCGCGCACCTGGCGCTTCTCGGCCTCGGTCTGCAGATAGCTCAGCAGCGAGCCGGTCAAATAGACGGCCAGCGTGACGATGGCCGGATAGAGCGGGTCCAGCAGAAGCTGCTGCTCGGCGTAGAGGTACCAGGAGACGCCCATGGCCAGCGCCACGGCGCCGGCGCCGATGATCGCCGCCGCCAGCGCGCCGACCCGCGGCGTCACCACGATCAGCACCAGGCCCAGGGCCAGGATGAACGAGAACTCGACACCGAACGCCCAGTCCGGCCGTTCCAGGAAATGGCCCAGGATGATCTGCTCGGCGACCTGCGCGTGCACCATGACGCCCGCCTCGTTCGGCTTCAGCGGCGTCGTGCGCAGGTCCTTCAGGCCGGCGGCGCTGGTGCCGAAAAACAGGATCTGGCCCTCGACCAGGCTCGGGTCGAAGTCGTCCGCGAAGATCTTCCAGGCCGGGATCACGCGCTCGGGGACGTCGCGCGTATAGTGCACCCACATCTTGCCGGCCCCGTCGACCGGCACCGCCGCGGCATTGCCGATGCGCACGTTGTTCAGGCCGCTGGCCTCGCCGAAATTCTCCTCCTTGTTGGCGCCGCCGGTCTTGATCACGAAGCTGCGGGCGCCCTGGGCCACGCGCAGCGCCTCGGCCGCCAGCGCCGGCACCAGGCTGTCGCCGACGCGCATGATCAGGGGCACGTGCCGGACGACGCTGTCGGCGTCGGGCGTGAAGGTGAAGCTGCCGACGCCGGCCGCGGCGGCCTCCAGCGGCGCCAGGTTCGGCGTGGTGCCCGCGAACCCGGGCACGAAGTCCAGCGGATCGTCGTCGCCGGCCGTGGCGAATCCGGCCTTGACCGTCGGTGGCCGTCCGCTGTCGTCGTTCGTGAACGACACGCCCAGCACCACGTTGGTCTGGGCGATCACCTCGGCGAACAGCGTGTCGTGGTCCGGCACCGATTGCAGGATGGCTTCCGAGAAGGCCTGCCATTCCGGCGGTAACTGGCCGGTATCGAGCTCCGGCACGTTCAGCCAGACCGGCAGCACCTCGCCGGGCGAGGTGCGGTCCGGCTCGGCGAACACGGCGTCGAACGCCACCACCGCCGTGCCGGCTTCGAACAGCGTGACCAGCATGTCGGCCAGCTTGTTGCGCGGCCACGGCCACTGGCCGATCCGCGCCAGGCTGGCATCGTCCATGTCGATGACCTTGACCGGCGCCGGCCGGTAGTCGCGCGGCTGGATCTGCTGGTAGAGGTCGAACAGTTTGAGCTGGAACAGCCGCAGGAACTGCGGCTGCTCGCGGTAGAGCACGATGCCCGTGGCCAGCACCAGCAGCGGCAGCAGATAGACGCGATAGCGCGACAGCCGTCCGAGCAGGTTCATGGCGCCGGCATCCCGGCCGCGGCGCCGGCCCTGGGCTGCCTGGGGTCTGCGGATATGCGTCGGACGCGAACCGTCAATTGCCTTCACCACGGGACACGGGGCCCAATTTCAAACGGTCTTAGCGTCCGCGGCCGAAAAGACAAGCCGGTTCTCGCCGCCGTCCATGCCGCCGGTGGCGAACGCCTCTCCCGACCGCGCGTCGGCCTTGCCGGTTGATCTGAAAGAATATCAATGTGATCAACATCTTAGCGAACGACCTCGGTAATCGGAGCAAAAGTCCGGGCGGTTTGTCATTGTCCCCGGACCACGGTCATGCCGGCCCGCACGGCATTGAAGAAAGCGCCGAAGACTCGCTCCAATTGTCATGCCGGCGGAGGCCGGCATCCATGGGACTGGCCGCCTGTCGAACGACAACGTCTTCTGGATTCCGACACTGGCGACGGTTTCCCGCCACGGTCATACCGATGGAGCCTGCCCCGGCGTGGGCCGGGGCCACTATGCATGGGCACCCGACCGCCGGCACGGCGCTTGCCCGCGAAGCCCATGGATGCCGGCCCGCGCGCCCGTCGGCGAATGGGGCGCCCGACGTCGGTGTTTTCCAAGCCTGCGGCGCTCGAGGATTCACCACGAAAGACGCCAAGACACCAAGATCAGGCGTCGCGGTCATCGGACGTTCGGCGTGACCTTGGTGCCTTGGCGACTTGGCGGTGAAACCTGGTTTGTCAATGCGGATCCGGGGACTGTCCCTACACCGCGAGTCGCACGCGTCAGTCCGCGAGCCGTTTGTAGATCTCGCGCATGCCGGCATGGTGCTCGCCGAAAATCCGCAGCAGGTCGGGGTCGAAATGCGCGATCGGGTCGATTCGCTCGTCGCCCTTCAGCATGATCCGGCAGGTTCTCTCGTGGCTGTAGGCCGGTTTGTATGGCCGCTCCGACCGCAGCGCGTCATAGACATCGGCCAGCGACACGATCCGGGCCGAGATCGGGATGTCCTCGCCGCTGACGCCGGCCGGATAGCCCGAGCCGTCCCACTTCTCGTGGTGGTGCAGCGCGATCTCGGCCGCCAGCTTCAGGCGCGGCGAGGGCTCCAGGATCTGGAAGCCGTAGAGCGGATGCAGGTCCATCTCGGCCCGCTCGTCGACGTTCAGGCGGCCGCGCTTCTTCAGGACGGCCGAGTTCACGCTCATCTTGCCGACGTCGTGAAGCTGCGCCGAATAGCGGATCTCGTCGCAGAACGCCTTCGGCATGCCCAGCTTCTCGGCCAGGTAATGGCTGTATTCGTTGACCCGGACGATGTGATTGGCGGTCTCCTCGTCATGGATCTCGGCCGCCCGCGCCAGCAGGTTGATGGACAGCATGAAGGCGTCCTCGGTCTCGGCCTGCAGCGAGACCACCTGCGCGCGCTGCTCGGCGAGCTGCTGATTGCGCAGCCGCAGCTTGGCGTTCTTGTCGCGGATGTTCTCCAGAAGCTGGGCGCGCTCGATATGCGTCGCCAGCGCCCGGGCGACCGGCGTCACCAGCCGCGCCTGGCCGGCCTCGAAGGCGACCGGCGGGCCGTCCCGGCCGACCAGCCGGTTGATCAGCTGCACCACGCCGATGACGTCTTCCTGGTAGTTCTTGATCGGGAAGCACATCACCGACACCGTGCGATAGCCCTTCAGCTCGAAATCGGGGTTGAAGGCATAGCGGGCCGATGCCGGCAGCCGGTAGACGTTCGCCACCCGGACGATGTCGCCCGAGCCGGCGACGTAGCCGGCGATGCTGGCGCTGGTGACGGGGACGACGAAATCCTGCGACCGCACCCGGACGCGGTCGTTCTGCACGCTGGCCGGCTCGAGCCAGCGCTGCGCGCCCTTGCGGCGCATGACGAAGACGGTACCGGCCTCGGCGCCGGTCAGCAGTCGGCTCTTGAGCAGAATCTTGTCGAGAAGCTGGCGCACGGACTGCCGCGGCTGGCTCTCGACGAATTCGAAGAACTCAAGGACCTGGTTTGACGTGTCCATCACGACGAACCCGCCGTCCCTGTTCCCGTGCTATCGCGCGACCCCGCGCGCCGGAAAACGAACTGGCGCGCCTGTTCGGCGAACCTATCGTCTGGCGACGTATCGATGCAAGCCGACAGCGAACGCTTCGCGATGGATCAGGATTTTTTCGGACGTCCCTTTGAATCATTTGTTGCGGTTATTGCCGGGCGCTGATTAGCCTATGGCATGACATCTTCGCGAACGGGCGGCGGCATGGCGCGGATACGCGACCGGAAACGCCATTCGAGGATGATACCGCCGGTCGGGGGCGCCGCATGAGCGCGATTTTCCACCGTCACACGGCCATGCGGCCGCCGGTCGCGGCCGGCGGCGACGGCTGCTTCGTCATCGATGCGGACGGCAAGCGCTATCTCGACGCCTCGGGCGGCGCCGCGGTCTCCTGCCTCGGCCATAGCGACCCGGACGTCGTCGCCGCCATCAAGGACCAGGTCGACCGGCTGCCCTATGCCCATACCGGCTTCTTCACCAGCGACGTTGCCGAGGACCTGGCCGCGCATCTCGCCGCCCGGGCGCCGGACGGTATCGGCAAGGTCTATTTCGTCTCCGGCGGGTCGGAGGCGATGGAAGCCGCCCTGAAGCTCGCCCGCCAGTACTGTCTCGAGATCGGCCAGCCGCAGCGTCGGCATTTCGTCGCCCGCTGGCAGAGCTACCACGGTAACACGCTGGGCGCGCTGTCCGTCGGCGGCAACCGTTGGCGCCGTGCCCAGTTCGACCCGATCCTGATGCCGGCGCACCATATCTCGCCGTGCTATGCCTACCGTCACGCGCGGGACGGTGAGAGCGAGGCGGCCTTTGGCCAGCGCGTCGCCGACGAGCTGGAGACGGCGATCCGGACGCTCGGCGAGGACAGCGTCATCGGCTTCATCGCCGAGCCCGTGGTCGGCGCCACGGCCGGCGCCGTGCCGGCCGTGCCGGGCTACTTCAAGCGCATCCGCGAGATCTGCGACCGCTACGGCGTGCTGCTGATCCTGGACGAGGTGATGTGCGGCATGGGACGCACCGGCACGCTGTTCGCCTGCGAGCAGGACGGCGTCACGCCCGATATCGTCGTCGTCGCCAAGGGCCTGGGCGCCGGCTACCAGCCGATCGGCGCCATGCTCTGCGCGGACCGTATCTTCGAGGCGATTCGCGACGGCTCCGGCTTCTTTCAGCACGGCCATACCTATATGGGCCATCCGACCGCCTGCGCCGCCGGTCTCGCCGTGCAGCGGGCGATCGAGGCCCGCGGCCTGCTGGCGAACGTCGACGCCATGGGCGGGCTGCTGGACGACGCGTTGCACGACCGCTTCGGCAACCATCCGCATGTCGGCGATATCCGCGGCCGGGGCCTGTTCCGGGCCATCGAGCTGGTCGCCGAGCGCACGGACAAGCGGCCCTTCGACCCGTCGCTGAAGCTGCACGCCCGGATCAAGGCGCGGGCCCTGGCCGACGGGCTGATCTGCTATCCCGGCGGCGGCACCGTCGACGGCCGCAACGGCGATCACGTGCTGCTGGCGCCGCCGTTCATCGTCGAGCCCGGGCATATCGAACAGATCGTCGAGACGCTGGGGCGGGCGGTCGATGCCGCGATTTCTGAGGCGCGCATGTAATCGAGTTGGAAAGGGGGGAGCAGTGGTCTGCCATACCTGGAGAGGAGGACTGTCACCCATGAACAAGATTGCCGTATCCGTTTTCGCCGCCACCCTGGCGGCGGGCCTGCTGTCGCTCGGCGCGTCGGCGCCGGCGCGGGCGCAGAACAACTTCATCACCATCGGCACTGGCGGTGTCACCGGCGTCTATTATCCGACCGGCGGCGCGATCTGCCGCCTGGTCAACCGCGACCGCAAGGCGCACGGCATCCGCTGCTCGGTCGAGAGCACCGGCGGCTCGGTCTACAACCTCAACACCATCCGCGCCGGCGAGCTGGACATGGGCGTGGCCCAGTCGGACTGGCAGTTCCATGCCTATAACGGCACCGCCAAGTTCGCCGACAAGGGCGCCTTCAAGGACCTGCGGGCCGTGTTCTCGGTCCATCCCGAGCCGTTCACCGTGGTCGCCCGGGCCGATTCCGGCATCAGCTCCTTCGCCGACCTGAAGGGCAAGCGGGTCAATATCGGCAATCCCGGGTCCGGTCAGCGCGGCACCATGGAAGTGCTGATGGACGCGCTCGGCTGGTCGAAGGGCGATTTCGCGCTGGCCTCCGAGCTCAAGTCCTCGGAGCAGAGCCAGGCGCTCTGCGACAACAAGATCGACGCCATGGTCTTCACCGTCGGCCATCCCAGCGGCTCGATCAAGGAAGCGACCACGTCATGCGACAGCGTGCTGGTCAACGTCACCGGTGCTGCGGTCGACAAGCTGGTGTCCGAGAACGACTACTACCGCACGGCGACGATTCCGGGCGGCATGTACCGCGGCAGCGACGCCGACGTGCGGACCTTCGGTGTCGGCGCGACCTTCGTCTCGTCGACCGCGGTGCCGGCCGACACGGTCTATCAGGTCGTCAAGGCGGTGTTCGAGAACTTCGACACCTTCAGGAAGCTGCATCCGGCCTTCGCCAACCTGAAGCCGGAGGAGATGATCAAGGACGGCCTGTCGGCGCCGCTGCATGACGGCGCCGCCCGCTATTACAAGGAGAAGGGCTGGATGTAGTCGCGGCCGTCGGGGCGCGGCCCGGCGCCGCGCCCCGCCCGCGCGCCCGTGGGACAACGCGCGGGCGCGCGGCGTCCGGTGGCGGGGGAGGCGGCGATGAATGAATTGCAACCGGGGCGGCGGGATGGCGGCGCGGCGGCCGAGGACATCGTCGCCGAAGCCGATACCGGCGGTCGCGCGCCGACTGGCGCGCCGGCCTATGTGCTGCTGGCGGTGCCGTTCGTCTGGTCGCTGTTCCAGCTCTGGTATGCCTCGCCGCTGCCGTTCCTGTTCAAGGTCGGGGTCCTGAACGACGCCGAGGCGCGCTCGGTGCATCTCGCCTTCGCCGTCTTCCTGGCCTTCCTCGCCTTCCCGGCGCTGAAGGGCTCGCCGCGCGACCGCATTCCCCTGCACGACTGGATCCTGGCCTTCGTCGCCGCGTTCGCCGCCGGCTACCAGTTCCTGTTCTACGTCGAACTATCGGACCGGCCGGGCGATCCGACGGCGCTGGACGTGATCACCGCCGTCGTCGGCCTGGTGCTGCTGCTCGAAGCCGCGCGGCGCGCGCTCGGACCGCCGCTGATGGTCGTCGCCATCGTCTTCATGCTCTACACCTTCGCCGGTCCCTGGATGCCCGACGTGATCGCGCACAAGGGCGCCAGCCTGAACAAGGGCATGAGCCATTACTGGCTGCAGACCGAGGGCGTGTTCGGCATCGCGCTCGGCGTCTCCACCGGCATGGTGTTCCTGTTCGTGCTGTTCGGCGCGCTGCTGGAGCGGGCCGGCGCCGGCAATTATTTCATCCGCGTCGCCTTCGCGCTGCTGGGCCATATGCGTGGCGGGCCGGCCAAGGCCGCCGTGGTCTCCTCCGGCATGACCGGCCTGGTGTCGGGCTCGTCGATCGCCAACGTGGTCACGACGGGCACCTTCACGATCCCGCTGATGCGCCGGGTCGGCTTTCCGGCCGAGAAGGCGGGCGCCGTCGAGGTGGCCTCCTCGACCAACGGCCAGCTCACGCCGCCGATCATGGGCGCCGCCGCGTTCCTGATGGTGGAGTATGTCGGCATCCCGCTGGTCGAGGTGATGAAGCACGCCTTCCTGCCGGCGATCATCTCCTATATCGCGCTGGTCTACATCGTCCATCTCGAGGCCATGAAGGCCGACATGAAGGGCCTGCCGCGGCTCACCGAGTCACCGCTGGTGCGCAAGCTGATCGGCTTCTCCATGGCGATCATCATCCTGGTCGTGCTCTGCGCCGTCTCCTATTACGCGCTCGGCTGGCTGAAGCCGGTCGCCGGCGCGGCGACGCCGTGGATCGCGGCGGTGGTCCTGGCGGTCGCCTATGTCGGACTGCTGAAATACGCCGCGCGCTTTCCGGCGCTCGACACCGGCACCGACATCACGCACTGTCCCGAGCCGGCGCCGACCGTCAAGGTCGGCCTCTATTACCTGCTGCCGGTCGCCGTGCTGGTCTGGTGCCTGACCGTCGAGCGGCTGTCGCCCGGCCTGTCGGCCTTCTGGGCCACCATGTTCATGCTGTTCATCGTCGTCACCCAGCGGCCGATCCTGGCCGTCTTCCGTGCCGACGCCGAGGCCGGCGGCGCCCTGAGGCAGGGCTTTCGCGACGCCCGCGACGGCATGATCGCCGGCGCCCGCACCATGATCGGCATCGGCGTTGCCACGGCGGCGGCCGGCATCGTCGTCGGCACCGTGACGCTGACCGGCATCGGCCTGGTGATGACCGAGTTCGTCGAGTTCATCTCCGGCGGCAACCTGCTGCTGATGCTGCTGTTCACGGCCGTGATCTGCCTGATCCTGGGCATGGGCCTGCCGACCACGGCGAACTATATCGTCGTCTCGACCCTGATGGCGCCGGTGATCGTCAGCCTGGGTGCCGAGGCCGGCCTGATCGTGCCGCTGATCGCGGTGCATATGTTCGTGTTCTATTTCGGCATCCTCGCCGACGACACGCCGCCCGTGGGGCTTGCCGCCTTCGCCGCCGCGGCGATCTCGGGCGGCGATCCGATCCGCACCGGCATCCAGGGCTTCGCCTACGACATCCGCACCGCGATCCTGCCGTTCATGTTCATCTTCAACACCGAGCTGCTGATGATCGGCATCGACAACATCGTCCACTTCGTCGTCATCGTCGCCGCCTCGGTTGTCGCCATGCTGCTGTTCGCCGCCGCCACCCAGGGCTATTTCCTGACCCGCAGCCGGATCTGGGAGACGGCCTGCCTGCTGCTGATCGCCTTCACGCTGTTCCGGCCCGGCTTCTGGTGGGACATGGTCTATCCGCCGCTGCGGGCCGTGCCGGCGACCGGGATCATGGCCATCGCCGCGGACAAGCCGGACGGCGCGCAGATCCGTGTCCGCGTCACCGGCATCGACCTGAACGACGATCCGGTCGACAAGGTCGTCATGCTGCCGCTCGGCCCCCGGGGCGAGGGCGCCGAACGCCTGCGTGAGGCCGGGCTGGAGCTGCGCCGCGAGGATGGCCGGATGCTGGTCGACAACATCGTCTTCGGCAGCGCCGCCGAGAAGCAGCAGATCGATTTCGATTTCGAGATCGCCAGCGTGCAGCTCGAAGCCGAGCGTCCGCCGAAGCAGTTGATGTTCGTTCCGGCCCTGCTGCTGCTCGCCCTGATCGTCCTGCTGCAGCGCCGCCGCCGGTCCCGCGCCGCCGCGCCCTGACGCCCGCTCCCGCCGGCCGCCGCAGGCGGCCCGGCTGGGATTTTGACCACAGAGCCACGGAGAACCAGCCAGCCTTTCGGCGCGCGGCGCCAACAAACCTTTTCTCTGCGTCTCTGTGCCTCTGTGGTCAATATCCCTTAACCGCGGGCCGGCCGATTTTTTAACCACAGAGACACGGAGGCACGGAGAATCAACCGGTCTTTCGGCGCGAAGCGCCAACAAACCTTTTTTCTTCTCGGTGTCTCTGTGCCTCTGTGGTCAATATCCCTTAAACGCGGGTCGGCCGATTTTTTAACGACAGAGACACGGAGGCACGGAGAACCAACCGGTCTTTCGGCGCGAAGCGCCAACAAACCTTTTTTCTTCTCGGTGTCTCTGTGCCTCTGTGGTCAACCCCCGCGCGAGATCAGGCCAGGACCTGCGGCCCGAGGGACGCCCCGGTTACTTCGTCGCTTCCTTCAGGAAGGCGATGATGTTGTCGCGGTCCTTCGCCTTGCGCAGGCCGGCGAACGCCATCTTGTTCTTGGGAATGTATTTCCGCGGCGCCTGCAGATAGGCGGCGATGGTCTCGTCGTTCCAGACGATCGCGGCTTCCTTCATGGCCTTGGAAAACTTGAAGCCCTCCTTGGTGCCCGACGTGCGGCCGAACATGCCGTGCAGGTTCGGGCCGACCTTGTGCTTGCCGCCGGCTTCCAGCGTGTGGCAGGCCTTGCATTTGCGGAACACCTTCTCGCCGGCCTTGGCGTCGCCAGCCTGGGCGCCGCCGCTCGCCAGCGCGATGAATCCTGCCATGGCCAGTGCTGACAGTCGTGTGAATGACATCTATGTCTCCCTACGCGATTTCCCGTTGACGGACATTACTGACGCACGTTGCGGGCGCGCACCATCCTTCCACCGATCACCTAACACAGGCGCCGGCCCGAGGACAGGTTCAACAGTCGGTGCAGGCCGTCGTCGGCAGGCCCTGCCGCAGCCAGCCGGACCCGCGCGCGTTGCCCAGCATCCCCTCGTTGACATCATAGATATTCTTGAAGCCCCGTTGCCGCAGCAGGTTGGCGGCATGGTGCGACCGAACGCCGCGGGCGCAGATCAGCGCGATCGGCGCCGACCGGTCGCCGCCGGTGATCTCGGCGACGCGGTCGAGGAAGCCCCGGTTGCCGCGCGGCGAGCGGATCGTCGCCCGCTCGGCTCGTGCCGGCAGGCCGGTCTCGGCCCATTCGTCCGGCCGGCGGACATCGATGATCGTCACCGTGCCGGCCCGCGCCCGTTCCAGCGCCTGCGCCGCCGTCAGCCGTTCGGTCCCGGCGCCCGCCGTGGCCAGGGGCAGGAAAAGAACGGCGGCGATCCCGAGCAGGATCGCCGCCGTCCGGACGCCGGATGTCCAGGAGACATCATTGTGATAGGGGGGCCGCAATGATGATGCCACGGGTTGCTCCGGCGCCGTCCCTTGATCTCGAACCACCAACGCTGGGCCCGGCCGTCCGTCGCCATGCGGCGGTGCGCCAAGCCCATGGACATGGCTATTATGTGACGCCATCGCCGGTGGCCGCCCAGTCAATTGGTTTCACGTTGGTGTGAAGGCGGACCGGGGTGACGGTCGAACGGTTCGGCGCGTCTGGGCTATCATGGCGGGACCAGGGTCCGCTGGAAGGTCCGGGGAGAGGCAGTGATGCGGTGCGCGGCATTGGGGTTCACCTGCGCCATGGCGTTCCTGACGCCGGTGATGGTCCCGGCGCAGACGGTGTCCGACGACAGCCTGTCGGCACGCGTCGAGGGAAAGCTGAAGGCCGCCGAGGCGCGGGCCGCGGCGCTCGATGAATTGCAGAAGCAGGTCGAGATCGCGATCCGGTTGCTGGGCACGCGCGAGGAGGAGCTTGACCTCATGCGCCTGCGGGCGCGCGACCTGACGGGACAGCTCGACGACCTCGAGCGCGAGCGCGACGACGTCGCCGGCGCCTTGCAAAGTTGCGCCTCGGAACGTGACACGCTCGCCGACAGCTTCGCGCGGCTCGAGCGGCAGGCCGGCGACGACCGGCGGGCCGCCGAGCGGACGGCGGCCGAGCTCGGCGAGCTGAACGCGGCGGTGGCCCAGTTGCGCCGCCTGCGCGCGCAGCTCGAGGACGATCTGGCGAGCCGCGCCGCCGCGCTCACGGCCAGCGAAGCGGCCGCGGCCGACCGCGCGGCCGAGGCCGATGCCTGCCGGGCCGCGCTGACCGGGCGCGATGCCGAGCTGGCCACGGAGCGCGCGGCCGCCGCCGAGGCCATGGCCACGGCCGCGCGCCTGGCCGACGAGGTCGCGGTGTTGCGGCGCCAGCTCGCCCGGATCGAGACGGCGCTGGAAGCGGCCGAGGCGAAGGACGCGGAAAGCCAGCTCCGCATCGCCGATCTGGGCCAGCGGCTGAACCAGGCGCTGGCGGCCAAGGTCGAGGAGCTGCAGCAATACCGCTCCGCGTTCTTCGCCGAGCTCAAGCGGTCGCTCGCCGACCAGGCCGGCGTGAAGATCGCCGGCGACCGCTTCGTGTTGCAGGCCGAGGTGCTGTTTCCCGCCGGCAGCGCCGACCTCGGCCCTTCCGGCCGGGCCGAGCTGGGCAAGCTCGCCGGCATGCTGCTGGACGTCGCCGACCGGATTCCGCCGAAGATCAACTGGGTGATGCGGGTCGACGGCCATACCGACAACCGGCCGATCCGGACGCCGCGGTTCCCGTCCAACTGGGAGCTGTCGACCGCGCGCGCGGTTTCGGTGGTCAAGTTCCTGGTCGACAACGGCGTGCCGCCGACACGGCTGGCGGCGACCGGCTTCGGCGCCTTTCAGCCGATCGACCGTCGCGACGACGAGATCGCCCACCGCCGCACCCGCCGCATCGAGTTCAAGCTGACCGAACGCTGACGCCCGTTCGCCTCCGTCGTTCAGAACGGGTCTGGATTGCCGGGTCGAGCCCGGCAATGACGACTTGGCATTTGTCGCGCCACCTTATCCGTCATGCCCGTGCTTGACACGGGCATCCAGGGGCCATCGATATAGCCGTTGCCCGCTATCCGCCAATCCC